>NZ_JBQCGZ010000116.1:0-2656 GCF_051955155.1 Leifsonia sp. | reverse complement strand
CCCCCCCGCCGACTGCTACTGCGGGGTCGACGCCCGGCCCGGCCGCGGTGGGCTCACCGCGGCGATCGAAAGCATCCTCCCCGGCGACAGCGCCCAGGGGAGCACGAACGACCAGGACAGCACTGGTCCAGAGAAGTGGGAGGTGTGACGTGGCCGCAGCAGAACCTGCCGTCCTCGTCCTCGAAGACGGGAAGCGCTATGTTGGCCGGGCCTACGGCGCCCGCGGGCGGACCCTCGGCGAGGCCGTCTTCGCCACCGGCATGACCGGATACCAGGAGACCCTGACCGACCCGTCGTACGCGGGCCAGATCGTCCTCATGACGGCGCCGCACATCGGCAACACCGGCACGAACGACGAGGACATGGAGTCCAGGCGGATCTGGGTGGACGGCTTCGTCGTCCGCGAGCCCAGCCGCGTCGTCTCCAACTTCCGCGCCCAGCGCAGCCTGGACGACGATCTCATCGAGCAGGGCATCGTCGGCATCAGCGGGATCGACACGCGTGCCGTCACCCGGCACATCCGCTCGGCGGGCGCGATGCGGGCCGGCATCTTCTCCGGCGACGACTTCGGCCTGAGCGACTCCGAGCAGCTGGACCTGGTGCTCACCGGGTCCAAGATGACGGGCCGCAACCTCTCAGCCGAGGTCTCCACGGTCGAGCCGTACACGGTCCCGGCGGTCGGCGAGAAGATCGGCTCGGTCGCCGTGCTCGACCTCGGTGTCAAGAAGTCGACGCTCGAGAACCTCGCCGGCCGCGGGCTCGACGTGCACGTCCTGCCGCAGCAGGTCACCGCGCAGGACGTGCTCGGCCTGAACCCGTCCGCGCTGTTCTTCTCGAACGGCCCCGGCGACCCGCAGGCCTCCGACAAGCACGTCGCCCTGCTCCAGGAGACGCTGCGCGCCGGGCTGCCCTACTTCGGCATCTGCTTCGGCAACCAGCTGCTCGGCCGGGCGCTCGGCCTCGGCACCTACAAGCTGCCGTTCGGCCACCGCGGCATCAACCAGCCGGTGCTGGACAAGCGCACCGGACGCGTCGAGATCACCGCGCAGAACCACGGCTTCGCCGTCAAGGCGCCGGTGGAGGGGACGTTCGACTCGCCGGCCGGCTTCGGCACCGTCGAGGTCAGCCACTTCAGCCTCAACGACAACGTGGTGGAGGGGCTCAACTGCCTCGACATCGCCGCGTTCAGCGTGCAGTCCCCCCCGGAGGCGGCCGCGGGGCCGCACGACGCCAACTACCTCTTCGACCGCTTCGTCGAGCTCATCAAGGCTCGCGAGTCCGACGCGGACGAGACGCAGACCCAGGAAGGCACCGACTGATGCCGAAGCGCACCGACATCCACTCCGTCCTGGTGATCGGCTCCGGCCCGATCGTCATCGGCCAGGCCTGCGAGTTCGACTACTCCGGCACCCAGGCGTGCCGCGTCCTCAAGCAGGAGGGCGTGCGCGTCATCCTGGTGAACTCGAACCCGGCCACGATCATGACCGACCCCGACTTCGCCGACGCCACCTACGTCGAGCCGATCACCTGGGAGGTCATCGAGACCATCATCGCCAAGGAGAAGCCGGACGCCATCCTGCCGACCCTGGGCGGCCAGACCGCGCTCAACGCGGCCATGCAGCTGCACGAGCACGGCATCCTGGAGAAGTACGGCGTCGAGCTGATCGGCGCGAAGTTCGAGGCCATCCGGAAGGGCGAGGACCGCCAGGTCTTCAAGGACCTGGTGATCGAGGCCGGCGCGGAGGTCGCGCGCTCGTACATCGCGCACAGCGTCGACGAGGCGCTGGAGTACGCCGAGGACCTCGGCTACCCGCTGGTCGTCCGCCCGTCGTTCACCATGGGCGGCCTCGGCTCCGGCTTCGCGTACACGCCGGAGGAGCTGCGCAGGATCGTCGGCGACGGCATCCACCAGAGCCCGACCAGCGAGGTGCTCCTGGAGGAGTCCATCCTCGGCTGGAAGGAGTACGAGCTCGAGCTCATGCGCGACACCGCCGACAACACGGTCGTCGTCTGCTCCATCGAGAACGTCGACCCGGTCGGCGTCCACACCGGAGACTCGATCACCGTCGCCCCGGCGCTTACGCTGACCGACCGCGAGTACCAGAAGCTGCGCGACATCGGCATCGACATCATCCGCGCGGTCGGCGTCGACACCGGCGGCTGCAACATCCAGTTCGCGGTGAACCCGGAGAACGGCCGCATCATCGTCATCGAGATGAACCCGCGCGTCTCCCTGTCCTCGGCGCTCGCGTCGAAGGCCACCGGCTTCCCGATCGCGAAGATCGCGGCCAAGCTGGCCATCGGCTACCGCCTGGACGAGATCCCGAACGACATCACCCGGGTCACCCCGGCGAGCTTCGAGCCGACCCTCGACTACGTCGTGGTCAAGGTCCCGCGGTTCGCGTTCGAGAAGTTCCCCGCCGCCGACCCGACGCTTACCACCACCATGAAGTCGGTGGGCGAGGCGATGGCGATCGGCCGCAGCTTCACGAGCGCGCTGCAGAAGGCGCTGCGGTCGCTGGAGAAGCGCGGCTCGTCGTTCCACTGGGGCGCCGAGGAGCGCACCGTGGACGAGCTGCTCGCCTCGATCGCGACGCCGACCGACGGCAGGATCGTCGACGTGCAGCAGGCGCTGCGCCTCGGCGCGACCCCGGAG
>NZ_JBQCGZ010000115.1:0-54027 GCF_051955155.1 Leifsonia sp. | reverse complement strand
GTTTCGGCATAGGATGGCCGTCGCTCGGGGGAGAGCGGGAGGCGAGGTGTTGTGGTGGCTGACCCACGGGTGACCATCGTCGACGTCGCCAACAAGGCCGGGGTCGCCATCAGCTCCGTGTCGAGCGCGCTCAACGGGCGGCCGGGGGTGTCGGATGCGACGCGGGCGCGCATCGTCCAGGTCGCCTCCGAGCTCGGCTTCGTCCCGTCGCTCCGGGGAAAGAGCCTGTCGGGGCGGCGGGCGTTCACGGTCGGGCTCGTCCTGCACCGGGATCCCGACGTGCTGGAGCTCGACCCGTTCTTCGGCGGATTCATCGGCGGGATCGAGGACGCGATCGACCCGCGGGGCTACGCGCTCGTGCTGCAGATCAGCTCGCAGACCGACGAGGTCTTGCAGCGCTACGAGAAGCTCGCCGCCGGCCGGCGTGTGGACGGCGTGTTCATCAACGACATCGAGGTCGACGATCCGCGGATACCGCTCCTGCAGAAGCTCGAGCTTCCCGCTGTCGCGATCAACCCGGGGGCGCCCTTCCCGTTCCCCGCGGTGCGTCAGGAGCCGGAGTCCGGCATCGCGGCGGTGATCGAGCACCTCGTGGAGCTCGGCCATCGGAACATCGCGTACGTCGGCGGCCGGCCGGACATGTGGCACTCCGTGCAGCGCGAGCGCGCGTGGCGCGCCGCCCTCGACGATCGCGGGCTGCGGCCGGGGCCCGTCGTGCCAGGGGACTTCACCTACCTCGGCGGCGCGTCGGCGGCCAGCTCGCTGCTCGAGCTCGCGGACCCGCCGACCGCGGTGGTGTGCGCGAACGACCTCTCCGCGATCGGGCTGATCGCCCAGGCGCAACACCTCGGCGTCGACGTTCCGGGCGAGCTGTCCGTCGCCGGCTTCGACGACATCCGGCTCGGGACGTACGTGCGCCCGCGCCTGACCACCGTCCACACGAACCCCCGTGAGCTCGGACGGGAGGCGGGGAAGATGCTCCTCGACCTGATCGACGACGGGACGGTCGAGGACGTCCGCGTCCCCGACGCCGCACTCGTCGTCCGCGGCTCCACCTCCCGCGTCCGAGCCGCCGGATAGCGCAGGTTGCAGGAACGGCTCGGGGCGTGCCATCATGGCCGAACCGAAACGTTTCGGTAGAAACGTTTCGGCAAGAGACATCATCCCGATACCCGCATTCCAGTTACTCGACGAGGAGACATCACATGGCAACGAAGAGGTTGCGCGGCATCTTGGGCCGGCGGCTGATCGCCGGCGCGGTCGCCGCCGCCACGATCGGCGCGCTTGCCGCCTGCTCCGGCGGCGGCGGCGGTGCCGGAGACGGCGAGCCGAACGGGAAGCTGCAGCTGCTGGTCTCGAGCAGCGACGCGACGGACGCCGGCTTCCGGGCGATCAACGACGCGTTCGAGAAGCAGTACCCGAAGGTCGACGTGGTCTTCTCCACCGTGTCGAACGACAACTACCCCGCGACCAAGTCCTCGCGCCTCACCGCCGGCAACCTCGACCTGTTCGTGGTCAAGGGCCTGATGGAGACGCCGTCGTACGCCAAGGACGCCGCGACCGACGACGCCCGCCTGGCGAAGGCCGGCGGCCTGGTCGACCTGAGCGGGGAGTCGTTCCTCAAGCAGTACACGCCGACCCTGCTCGACGCGCAGGCCATCGACGGCAAGCAGTACGCGGTGCCGACCGGCGTCAGCTACTACACCGGCGTCTTCTACAACAAGAAGATCTTCGCCGATAACGGCCTGAAGATCCCCAGCACCTGGAGCGAGTTCACCGCGGTCGTCGACGCGCTGAAGGCCAAGGGGATCACCCCGTTCGGCCTGGGCGGGAAGGACAGCTGGCCGGCCGGCCTGCCGATGCTCGCCTCCGTCGCCTCGCTGTACCCGACGGTGGCCGACAAGCAGCAGCTGGCGAAGGAGCTGTGGACGAACGCGGCCAAGCTCACCGACCCGACCGAGGTCAAGGTCCTGGAGCAGACCGAGTACGTGCTGAAGAACGCGCAGGAGGGTGCGGCCGGCGCCGACTACACGTCGATCCCGTCCGGGTTCGCGGCGGGCGACTTCGCCATGACCGTCGACGGCACCTGGGACCAGCCGACCATCGACGCGGCCGTCGCGAAGAAGTTCGACTACGGCTACTTCCCGTTCCCCGGCTCCGATGACGCGGCCGACAACGCGCTGCTGAACGGGAAGACCGAGCTGCAGCTGGCCGTCCCGACCTCGGCCAAGAACAAGACGGCGGCACTCGCCTGGCTGAAGTTCTTCTCGGACAAGAAGAACTACGAGCTGTTCCTGCAGAAGTCCGGGTTCTCGTCAGCGCAGCCCGGCATCTCCACCAGCCCGTTCCTGCAGTCCATCGGCCAGTACACCAAGTCGTACGAGCCGGCGTGGGACCAGGTCTGGTTCGCCAACAACAAGGCGGGGCAGGACGCGGTCTTCCCGTTCAACTACCCGGCACTCACCCCGCTTGGCTCGTCCACGCCGGAGCAGGCCGCCCAGGCCGCTCAGAAGGCCTGGTCGGCGGCCGGCTGACCCTGTCGGGCAGGGCGGTCCGCGTGACGCGGGCCGCCCTCCCGGGAGTCGAGAGACACATGACTGAATCGTTCCCCTTCCCCCGCCGCACCCCCGTCCGGCTGACGTTCGGGCTCGGGATGCTGCTGCTCGGCCTCTTCGGATTCGTTCCGGCCGTCGGCGTCCTGATCGCGTCGTTCACCGATCTGCGCGGCCTCCCGGGCCTCCCGATCAACTTCATCGGCCTGCAGAACTACGTCGACTTCTTCTCGCCCGCCAAGTGGGCGGACAGCGCGAACGCCCTGCGCAACACGATCATCTTCGCGGTCGTCAGCACCGTGCTGCAGATCGTGGTCGCGCTCGCCGTCGCCGTGCTGCTCAACCGCCGGCTCCGCGGCCGGGACTTCTACCGCGCCGTCGTCTTCATGCCGACGATCCTCGGTGTGACCGTCACCGGCCTGATCTGGTCGCTCGTCTTCAACGTCAGCGGCGGTCCCGCCGCGTCCGTCCTCCAGCTCTTCGGCGGACACTCGGCCTTCTTCGGCGACCCGCGCCTCGCCCTGACCCTGGTGATCCTGGTGCAGGTGTGGATGGTGCTCGGCGTCTCGGTCATCATCTTCCTGTCCGGCCTGCAGGCCGTGCCGGAGGAGCTGTACGAGGCGGCGGAGATCGACGGGGCGAGCGGGTGGCAGCGCTTCCGCAGCGTGACGGTGCCGCTGCTCGCGCCGTCCATCACCGCCAACGTCCTGCTCGGCATCGTCAACGCCCTGCAGAGCTACCAGCTCATCTACGTCCTGAGCGGCCCGAACAACCGCTCCACCCAGGTGCTCTCCCTGCTCGTCTACGTCCAGGGCTTCGGCGGCGCGTCCGGGACGACGCTGTCGCAGTCCCAGGGCTACGCCGCGGCGGTCTCGATGGTCCAGTTCGTGCTGGTGGCCATCGTGTCGATCATCGCCTTGGCCATCCTCCGCCGACGGGAGGTGAAGCTGTGACCGCCACGACCACCGACCCGACCCCGTCCGCCCCGGTCGAGGCGCTGCCGCCGGAGGCCGGCGCACGCCGCCCGGCGGAGCAGCGCCGGCGGCGCAGGCGCGTGCCGATCGGCGCGTACATCTGCGCGCTCATCCTCATGATCGTGTTCCTGTTCCCGCTGCTGTACCTGCTGAACACCGCTCTGAAGTCGCAGGCGGAGTTCGTCGCCGACCCGGTCGGCATCGTCTCGGACCCGCAGTGGGGCAACTTCGCGACCGCGTGGGAGAAGGGCGACTTCGGCGCCTACATCCTCAACAGCGTGCTCTACACGGCCGCGGGATCGGCGATCGGGACGCTGCTGACGCTCGTGCTGTCCTTCCCGGTCGCCCGCGGCTACGTCCGCGGCGCGAAGTACTGGTCGGTGGTGTTCGTGCTCGTGCTGTTCCTGCCCAACGCGCTCATCACCCAGTTCCAGCTGCTGCTGCGGCTCGGCCTCTACGACACGCAGCTCGGCTACATCCTGCTGGTGGGCGTCGGCGTCGGGGTCGGCCCGCTGCTGCTGAGCGGGTTCGTGAAGTCGATCCCGCGCGAGCTCGACGAGGCCGCCGCGATGGACGGGGTGGGATACTGGCGCTACCTGTTCACGTTCATCCTGCCGCTGGCCCGTCCGGCGCTGGTGACCGTGTTCATCCTTCAGGCGGTGTGGATCTGGAACGAGATCATCCTCGCGACCGTGCTGCTGGCCGATCCCACCAAGTTCCCCGTCACCGTCGGCCTCTACGCCTTCAAGGGCACGTACGGCAACCAGTGGCCGCTCCTGGCGGCCGCCACCTTCATCGTCGCCGCTCCGCTCATCGTCGGCTACATCTTCATCCAGCGCTACCTGGTCAACGGCGTCGTCGGCGCCGTCAAGGGCTGAACCGCGCCCGCCCATCGACCCGCCATCCACCTGCAAGAGAGGTCCTGTTGTCCACCACCCTCCGTCCCGGCAGCACCGCTGTCGCCATCCCCTACGTCCTCGAACGCGCCGGCGTCGTCATGGAGCCGGATCCGCGCGACCCCCGCCAGGTCGAGGGCGTGCTGAACCCCGCGACGGTGCAGGGACCGGACGGCACCGTGCACCTGTTCCCCCGGCTGGTGGCCGAGCACAACGTCTCGCGCATCGGCCGGGCCAGGGTCGTGCTGACCGACGGCGTGCCGAGCGGCGTCGACGGCCTGGAGGTGGCGCTGGAGGCCGAGCGCGGGTGGGAGCACGGGACCGGACACGGCGGGGTCGAGGACCCGAGGATCACACCGCTCGCCGACCTCGGCCTCCACGTGATGACCTACGTGGCATTCGGACCGCTCGGCCCGAAGCCCGCGATCGCCGTCTCGGCCGATGGCGTCGCCTGGCGACGGCTCGGGCCCATCCAGTTCGCCTACGACGACGCCCTCGACACCGACCTGAACCTGTTCCCCAACAAGGACGTCGTCTTCTTCCCCGAGATCGTCCCCGACCCGGAGGGGCGTCCGAGCTTCGCGATGCTGCACCGGCCGATGTGGGACTTCGGCTTCGTGCGGCCCGACGAGCAGCCGCCCCTCCCCGCGGGTGTGACGGACCCGCGCGCCAGCATCTGGATCTCGTACGTGCCGGTCGACGACGCCGTCCAGGACCCGGCCGCGCTCACCCGGCCCGGTGGGCACCGCTTCGTCGCCGGTCCCGAGTACGGCTGGGAGGCGCTCAAGATCGGCGCCGGTCCCGCGCCCCTGCGGGTGCCGGAGGGCTGGCTGCTGCTGCACCACGGTGTCACCGGCGATCTGCCGGGCGGCTCGTTCGTGCCGCAGGCCTTCAGCGTCAACTACGTCGTCGGCGCCATGCTGCTCGACGCCGACGACCCCTCGCGCGTGCTCGCCCGCACGAGCGACCCCTTGCTGACCCCCGAGACCGCGGACGAGACCGCGGGAACGGTGGCCAACGTGGTGTTCCCGACCGCGATCGAGGAGATCGGCGGAGAGCACTTCGTCTTCTACGGCGCGGCCGACACGCGCATCGCCGTCGCCCGCCTGGTCCGCACCATCTGACAGCACCACCCCCGCACACGAGGAGTCCAGCGCAATGACGCGTCATCCCGAAACGAACGCTCCACGTCCCCCGCTCCGCCGTCGCTCCCGGGCGGCGGCGGTGGCGGCCGTCCTAATCGCCGCGCTGCTCGGCGCGGCCGGGATCACCGCTCCCGCCCAGGCGGCCGACCTCGAGACCGACGTCTCCACCATCGTCTCCCGCCTGCAGGACTACTACCTGAGCCAGGGCGACGAGGTGCAGATCGCCAACGGCATCTACCTGGCCCAGACCTCGAACGCCCTCGACTACGTCGCGTCGCAGAACGCGGACGGCTCGTGGCCGGACGTGAACTACCAGGACACGACGAGCTCGGCGAACGGCAAGACGTGGGACGCCTACAAGGCGCTCTACCGGATGGTCGCGATCGCCCAGGCCTACCGCGACAAGACCGCGAAGGGCTACCAGGACCCCCGGCTGATCGACGCCGAGCAGCGCGCCCTCGCCTACTGGGACCAGGTCGATCCCGGCAACACCAACTGGTGGGAGACCGAGATCGGCGAGTCGATCGCCATGGGGCGCATCTCGATCTTCGTCGGCGACGCCCTGAGCCCGGACGCTGCCGCGCTCGCGATCAAGCACAACCAGGGCAAGCTGGACCCGGCGGGCGCCAACGGCGCCTGGCGCACCTCCGACTACCTCTACAAGGCCCTCGCCACCCGCAACGCCGACCAGATCACGGCCGGGTTCGCGACCATGGTGCAGACCGTGGCGGTGGACGACTCGGGGACGGTCCAGGAGGCCGTGCAGCCGGACGCGACGTTCTGGGCGCACGGCGCGCAGCTCTACAGCGAGGGCTACGGCATGGCGCTGTTCACGATGGTCGCGATGTGGGCCGACTCGGCGCGCGGCACGAGCCTCGCGTTCACGCGCGACCAGCTCGACACGATCGCGTTCTACATCGTCGACGGCACTCGCTGGCTGATCCGCGGCGAGATCGAGATGCTCTACCTGCTCTACCGGCCGGCGACCACGGTGGACGGCGTCACGAGCTACGCAGCCGTCTTCCTCGACCCGCTCGAGCGGATGGCGCGCACGGATCCGCTCTACGCGACCGACTACCGGGCGATGGCGGACAACATCCGCGGCACCACGGCGGGCAACGGCGCGATCGGCGACAAGTACTTCTGGCGGTCGGAGTTCTCGTCGCACCAGCGCGCGGACTACGGGATCGTCACCGGACTCAACTCGAACCGCACTGTCGGCAGCGAGTACCGGTCGACCATCCGCAGCGACGTCGGGAACGAGGTCGTCTGGAACCGGACCGGGACGACCGCCATCCAGGTGACGAACACGGAGTACACGGACCTGGGTCCCGCGTTCGACTGGTTCCACTATCCAGGGACGACCGTGCCGTACGTGAAGGAGACGACGCTCGGTCCGTCCGGTCGGTCGTCGAACGGCGGCGCGTTCACCGGAGGCGTCTCCGACGGCACGTACGGTGCGACCGTCGAGAGCCTGGACCGGGTCGGCACGCAGGCCCAGAAGAGCTACTACTACTTCGACGACGAGATGGTCGCGCTGGGGGCGGGCATCCGCTCGACGTCGAGCGCGCCGATCCACACCACGGTGAACCAGGTCGCCGCCAAGGGCAACGCCTCCGTCGACGGGGTCGCGCTCGATCCCGGAACGGACGCGAAGGTCGTCGACGACCCCTCGTGGGCCTACAACGACAAGGTCGGCTACGTGTTCCCGACCGACCAGGCCGTGACGGTGTCCGATAAGACACAGACCGGCAGCTACTACGGCGGCGAGCCGCAGAGCCACGACGCTTTCACGCTGTACTTCGACCACGGCAAGACGCCGACGGACGCCGGCTACGAATACATCGTGCTGCCGGCGAAGTCCGCCGCGCAGACCAAGGCGTACGCTGCCGATCCCGCCGTGAAGATCCTGCGCAACGACACCGCGGTGCAGGCCGTGCAGCATCCCGGCCTCAAGCGGACGATGGCGACGTTCTACCGCGCCGGATCGCTCGACCTCGGCGACGGCCGCACCCTCTCGGTGAGCCAGCCGAGCATCCTGATGCTCGACGAGTCCTCCGGCGCGCCGGTGGTGAGCCTGTCGAACCCGAGCCAGCCCGGGCTGCTCGTCGACGTCAGCCTGACCGGAGGCGCGTCGGCGTCGCGCGGCACGTTCGTGCTCGGCACCGGGGCGAACCTGGGCAAGACGGTCACGGAGCCGCTGGCGGCGGACGACTCGGACGGGTCGCCGTACAGCGCGAGCGGTTCCGCCGCCGGCGACGGTCCGGCGCGAGCGGGCGACGGGGACACGGCGACGAGCTGGCAGTCCGCGGGCGCCGCTCCCTGGCTTCGGCAGCGGCTCTCCGCCGGATCGTACGTCTCGGGCGCTGACATCGACTGGGGCGCCGACTACGCGACCCGCTTCCTCATCCAGACCTCGGCCGACGGCGTGAGCTGGACGGATCAGAAGCTGGTCCAGAACGGCACGGGCGGGCATCAGCACGTCGACTTCCCGGCGACGCCGGCGAGCTTCGTGCGCATCCTGCCGCTCGACGGCCCGGGAGGCGGCTCCTACGCGATCGCCGAGTTCGCGGCGGTCGCGAGCGTCAACCTCGCCCTCGGCGCGCCGACCACCGCGTCCGACGGGACGAGCCCGGCCAGCGCGACCGACGGCAACGCGACCACCCGCTGGATCGCCGACCGCACCGGCTCGCCCGACACCTCCTGGCTGCAGGTCGACCTCGGGACGGTGCGGAAGATCGGCGCGGTGCGGCTGTTCTGGGAGGCGTCCTACGCCAGCCAGTACACGCTCCAGGTCTCCGACGACGGCAGCACCTGGCGCGACGCCTACGCGACCCCGGCAGCGGGCAGCGACGGAGGCACCGACCTCGTCGCCCTGAACGCGTCCGGCCGCTACGTGCGGATGCAGACGGTGAAGCGCGCGCTCACGAGCTACGGCGTCTCGGTGTGGGAGTTCGAGGTCTTCGGCGACAGCGCGATCACCACGGCACCCGCCACGAGCGGCCGGGTGAACCTCGCCCTCGGCAAGCCCACCACCGCGGACAGCGTCTACAACAACCTGGCGAACATCCAGCCCTCCGCGGCCACCGACGGGTCGAAGACCACCAAGTGGTCGTCGGCGCGGCCGACCGGAACGGCCCCGTACACGAACCAGAACTGGCTGCGGGTCGACCTCGGCTCGGTGCGCCCGGTCTCGCAGGCCGTCGTCGAGTGGGAGTCCGGCAACTCCACCGACTACCGGATCGAGGGCTCGGTGAACGGGACGGACTGGACACCGCTCGCGCGCGTCCAGAACACCGGAACGGCGGACCACCGCCGCGACACCGCCGACTTCCCGACGGCGGAGGTGCGCTACGTGCGCGTGATCGGCTCGCCGGCCACGAAGTACGGGCTGAACGTCTGGGAGTTCGAGCTCTACGGCGGCTACAGCCTGGCGTGCGCCGCCCCGGTGAACGCGGAGCGCGACGGCACCGCGACGCTCGGCGCGACCATCGCGCCGGTCGACGGCGCGGACACCGTCTCCGCGTACTCGCTCGACCCGGCGGTGGCGGCGGTCGCGGGCACGCCGCAGGTCGCGGCAGGCGGCGCCATCACGGTCCCACTGACGACGGGGGCGCCGGGAAGCACCTCCATCGTGCTGGTGCACGGCGCGGGTGACGAGTTCGTCCGCTGCCCGGTCACCGTCGCCGTCGACCGCGGCGCCCTCCAGGCGCTCGTGGAGAAGGCGAACGGGCTGGACAGCACGCAGTACACGGCCGCCAGCTGGTCTCCGCTGCTGTCCGCGCTGGAAGCGGCCAAGGCGACGCTGAAGGCCGCCGACGCGACCCAGTCCGCGATCGACGCGAGCGCGGCGGCGCTGAAGCGCGCCCTCGACGGGCTGCGCGCCATCTCGGCCATCAGCGCTCCGGACGTCACGGCGGCCTGGGGGACGGCGGCGAAGGTCACCGTCACGGTCACGTCGGCGCTGCCGGTGAGCGGGAAGGTCGCGCTGACCGAGGGCGACAAGGATCGGGGAACCGCCGACCTGCGCGACGGCGTCGCGACGTTCACCCTCCCGGTCGGGCTGGCCGCCGGCACCCACACGCTGACGGCGACGTACTCGGGCAGCGACACGGTCGCGGGGTCCCGCACGACCGTCACGGTGACGGTCGCGCTCCCGCCGGCCTGGGTCAAGACGACCACCTACAAGGCCGGCGACATCGTCAGCTACCAGGGCGCGGTCTACAGGGCCGGATGGACGACGAAGGGCGAGCAGCCCGGAACGACCAGCACCGGCGCCTGGCAGCAGCTCGCGATGACCGAGGACGGCGCGACGGTGTGGACGCCGTCCCGCGTCTTCAACGGCGGCGACACCGTCGTCTATCAGGGCAAGACCTACCTGGCCGCCTGGTACAGCCGCAACGAGGTGCCCGGCGGGGTGACGGGGCCGTGGCAGGAGATCGCGACGGCGCCGGACGGCACCGCGCTGTGGACGCCGTCCCGCATCTTCAACGGCGGGGACAAGGCGAGCTACAAGGGCGTCGTCTACACGGCCAGGTGGTACACGCGCAATCAGGTGCCCGGTGTCGCCGGCGGTCCCTGGGCCGCTGCGGGATAGCGGCGACTCGTGTCATCCCTGAGGAAGGGAGTTCCGCGTTGACCCGTCTGATCGCGTTCGATCTCGACGACACCCTCGCGCCGTCGAAGTCGCCCCTCGATCCGAGCATGGCCGAGCGGCTCCGGCTCCTGCTGGAGGCGATGGACGTGTGCGTGATCTCGGGAGGGAGCTTCGGCCAGTTCCGCGACCAGCTGCTCTCCCGGCTGCCCGCGACGTCGCAGCTCCACCGGCTCCACCTCATGCCGACGTGCGGGACCCGCTACTACCGGTGGGACGGCGCCCGCTGGCAGCTGATGTACAGCGAGGACATCGACGACGGCGAGCGATCGGGCGCGCTCGCCGTCGTCGAGCAGGAGGCGATCCGGCTCGGGCTGTGGGAGGCGGAGACCTGGGGCCCTGCGCTCGAGGACCGGGGGTCGCAGATCACCTTCTCGGCGCTCGGCCAGCTCGCCCCCGTCGAGGCGAAGGCGCGCTGGGATCCCGACGGCTCGCGGCGCAACCGGCTCCGCGCGGCGGTGCAGTCCCGGCTGCCCGGCCTCGAGGTCCGCGCCGGAGGGTCGACGAGCATCGACATCACGCGCCACGGCGTCGACAAGGCGTACGGGATGACCAGGCTGGCCGAGGTCACCGGGATAGCCTTCTCCGACATGCTCTTCGTCGGGGACCGGCTCGACGCCGACGGGAACGACTACCCGGTGGTGAGGCTCGGCATCCCGACGCGGGCGGTGACCGGGTGGCCGGACACGGCAGCGGTCATCGACGACGTGCTCGCCCGGCTCCACCCGGTCGACGGCTGACGGCCGCTGCGCGTCACCACCAGTCGCCGCCGTCCAGCCAGCCGTCGAAGCCCAGCCCGCCGTCGAGGCTCGCCCACAGCGCGGAGGTGAGGGCGATGTCGGCGACCGTGTCGAGGATGGTGTAGCCGACGACGGTGCGCACGACCGGGTCGTCCGTGTCGCCGAGGGCCCGCCGGATCGCGCCGGGCCGGCGCTTCTCGGAGCGCGCCGCCGCCTTCGCGAGACTCTTCGGGCGCGCGTCCGCCGGCCGCTCGGCGGCGGTGGCCGCCTCCGCGCTGAACCGCTCGAACAGCAGGTCCAGCTGGGCGGGCGTGAGCTTCTCGAACGCCTCGACGTGCACGCGCTCGATGGTCTTCGGCGAGGACGACGCGAGCAGGCGCTCGTAGCGGGCGACCGCCTCCGCGTCCGCGCGCGTGACGCCCGGTTCGAGCGGGGTGCTCGGCAGGTCCAGGTTCTTCCCGAAGATACGGTCGATGATTCTCATGCTGCTGCTCCTGTTCGTTCGGTGCGGGCGGCCGGGCGGCCGTCGGTCTCCAGCAGCCGAAGCCAGATCTCGGAGACGGTGGGGAAGGCCGGCACGGCGTGCCAGAGCCGGGAGAGCGGGATCTCGGCGACGATCGCGGTGGTCGCGGTCTGCACGAGCTCGGCGACGTCGGGGCCGATGAAGGTCGCGCCCACGATGACGTCGCGGTCCCCGTCGATGACGAGGCGGGCCGTGCCCCGGTAGCCGGTCCGCGAGAGGGCGGCGCCGGCCACCCTGCCGAGGTCGTCGTCGACGACCCGCACGTTCAGCCCGGCCGCGCGGGCGGCCTCCGCGGTGCGTCCGACCGCCGCGACCTCCGGCGCCGTGAAGACGACCTGGGGGACGGCGACGTGGTCGGCGGTGGCGACGTGCGCGCCCCAGGGCGCGTCGTCGAGGGCGGCCCCGGCGGCGCGGGCGGCGATGGCGTCGCCGGCGGCCCTGGCCTGGTACTTGCCCTGGTGGGTGAGCAGGGCGCGCCCGTTGACGTCCCCGACGGCGTACAGCCAGTCCGTCCCCTCGACCAGGAGGGTGTCGTCGGTGGCGAGCCACGAGCCGGGGGTCAGCCCGACCCGCTCCAGCCCCACGTCCCCGGTGGCCGGCGCGCGGCCGGTCGCGACCAGCAGCCGGTCGGCGGTCACGGTGCCGGCGCTGGTGCGGACGACGTACTCGCCGCCGTCGCGCTCGACGGACTCGGTCGCGGTGTGCGTCAGCACGGTCGCGCCCGCGCCGCGGAGCGCGTCGGCCACCGCCTCGCCCGCGAACTCCTCCATCCCACCCAGCAGGCCGCCGCGCGCGATCAGGGTGACCTGCGAGCCGAGCGCCTGGTAGGCGGTCGCCATCTCGGTGGCGACGACGCCGCCGCCGACGATGGCGAGCCGGCCGGGGATCTCCCGGACGGCGGTGGCCTCGCGGTTGGTCCACGGCTCGGACGCGCGGAGCCCGGGGATGTCCGGGATGCGCGCGGCCGACCCCGTCGTGATCGCGACCGCGTGCCTGGCGCGCAGCTCGACGGTGCCGCCGTCGGCGAGGGCGACGGTCACGCGGCGCTCGCCGCTCAGCCGGCCGTGGCCGCGGACCAGCTCGATCCCGGTCGTCTCGAGCCAGCCGACCTGGTCCGCGTCGGACCAGCCGCTTGTCGACTCGTCCCTCCTGCGCAGCACGGCGGAGACATCCAGCCCGCCGGCGATCGCCTCGGCCACGCCGGGCGTCGCCCTGGCGAGCTCGAGGACGTGTGCGGGACGCAGCAGCGCCTTGGAGGGTTCGCACGCCCAGTAGGAGCACTCGCCCCCGACCAGCTCGCGTTCCACGATCACGGTCTCGAGCCCGCCCTGGACGGCCCGGTCGGCGACGTTCTCGCCGACGGGGCCCGCTCCGATGACGATCAGGTCCACCTCGCGGACCTCGGTGTGCGCGCTCATCAGCGGCCCGAAGCGCGGGTGACGACCTGCTGGATGGTCCAGCCGTTGCCATCCGGGTCGGAGAAGGAGGCGTAGCTGCCGTAGCTGTCGGTGGCCGGGTGCGGCCCCGGCACGCGGTTGACGTCGCCCTCGTAGTGGAAGACGCCGTCCGCGTCGTGCCAGATCTCGCTGACCTCGACGCCGCGCTCGATGAGCTCGGCGCGTGCGCCGGCGAGGTCGCCGGTGACGAGGTGCAGTCCCTGCGAGGAGCCGGGGGCCGCGCTGGTGAGCTTCTCGCCGAAGATGACCGACGCCTCGGAGCCGGGAGGAGTCACCTGCACGACGCGCAGGCCCTTGTCGGTGGAGAAGTCGGCGTCCAGCCGGAAGCCGGCGCGAACGTAGAAGTCCTTGGCGCGGTCGACGTCCCCGACGGGGATGACCGCGATCTCGAGCCTGAGGTCCATGAGTGCTCTTCCTTTCATAACTGGTTAGAACGGTTATGAGTGTGGCATGAGGACGCATAACCTGTCAAACAAGTTATTTTCATCACTCCGCGATGGCCGGGGCCGGGGCGGTGGCCGGGGCGGTCGCGCGCGTCCTCCGGGCGGCGACGAGCATGACGACGCTCACCAGGACGGCCAGGGCGTAGAACCCGGCCGCGACGTGGAAGACGCTCTGGTATCCGGCGACCTGCGCCGCCACGCCCGCCCGGTCGCCGCCGACGGCGATGAAGACGCCCGCCAGGATGGCGAGGCCGACCGAGCCGCCGAGCTGGTGCGCGGTGTTGACGAGGCCGGAGCCCGCGCCGGCCTGCTCGGCGGGAACGCCGGCCATCCCGAGCTGGGTGAGCAGGATGATCGCGATGCCCTGGCCGACGCCGAGGACGAGCAGCGGGAGCAGCACCCACGGCAGGAACGCGGTCGAGGCGCCGATCGTCGAGAGCCACGCCATCCCGACGAGGGCGAGGATCAGGGAGACGAGCAGCAGCCGCTCCTGGCCCATCCACTTCACCAGCGGGCGCACGACGTAGACGGTGGCGAAGAACATCCCGGTCAGCGGGATGAAGCTGAGGCCGGCGAGCAGGGCGCTGAAGTGCAGCACATCCTGGAGGTACTGGCTGAGGAAGTAGAACGTCGAGAACATCGCGCCGACGATCAGGATGCGCGCGAGGTAGGCGCCGGACCGGGTCGCGTCGGCGAACAGGCCGAGCGGGACGATCGGCTCCGCGCTGCGACGCTCGACGAACACGAAGGCGACGACGAGCGCGGCCGCGAGCCCGAGCAGGCCGAGCACGAACGGCGAGCCCCAGCCGAGCTCGCTCGACTCGATCAGGCCCCATACCAGCGCGGTCATCCCGAGCGTGATGGTCAGGGCGCCGAGCAGGTCGAAGCCGCCGCGCCGGCGTGCGGTCTCGGTGAGGAAGTACGGCGACAGGATCACGACGACCAGGCCGATCGGCACGTTGATCAGCAGGCCCCAGCGCCAGGAGAGCAGGTCGGTGAAGAGTCCGCCGACGATGATCCCGACGCTCGCACCGGCTCCGATGACCGCGCTGTAGATCGCGATGGCGCGGCTGCGCTGCTCCGGCTCGGGGTAGGCGCCGACCAGTAGGGCCAGCGTCGACGGGATCGCGAACGCCGAGGCGGCGCCCTGGAGGATGCGGGCCGCGAGCAGGGTGGGGACGTTGAAGGAGAGGCCGGCCAGCAGGGAGGCCAGCGCGAAGACGGCGACGGCGACCACGAACACGCGCCTGCGCCCCGCCAGGTCGCCGATGCGGGCGCCGAGCAGGAGGAGGCCGCCGAAGGCGAGCACGTAGGCGTTCTGCACCCACGAGAGCGAGGTCGGCGAGAAGCCCAGCTCCGCGACCAGGTGCGGAAGGGCGGTGGTGACGATCGAGGTGTCGAGCACCATCATCAGCTGCGCGCCCATGATGAGGGCGAGCACGACGGTCCGGCGCCAGGTCGGCGTCGTCGTTGTGGAAGACATCCGTACTCCTTAGGATTAGTGGGGGGTTCCCTCCGTTTATAGCACCAGAAACGGGGGGATGCCCCCACTTATTCCTGAGGAGGCACAAGAATGTCGGACCGCCCGCTCCGCGCAGACGCGCGCCGCAACCACGAGCGGATCGTGGAGGCGGCGACCGCGGTGTTCGCCGAGGCCGGATCCTCGGCCTCCCTCGAAGAGGTCGCCCGGCGCGCCGGCGTCGGCAGCGCCACCCTGTACCGCCGGTTCCCCACGCGCGGCGCGCTGTTCGAGGCCGTCTACTCCGAGCAGGTCGACCAGCTCCTCGCGCCCGCCGACGACCCGTCCGCCGGGCCGGGCACGGCCCTCGACGCGTGGCTGCGGCGGTTCGTGGAGTTCATCATCGGCAAGCGCGCGTTCGCCGAGGAGATGGCGCACGACACGGAGATCGTCTACGCCGCGAGGCGCCGCATCTACGGCACGGCCGAACCGCTCCTCGCCGCCGCCCAGGAGTCGGGGGAGGCGCGCACCGACGTGACGGCCGACGACGTCCTCCGGATGCTGAGCGGGATCGGCCTCGCCGACTACCCGCAGGATGGACAGCTGGAGCGCGTCATCGGCGTCTGCCTGGACGGGCTGCGGCCCCGCTCGTAGTCCTCCCGCGTGCCGCGAGGGTGCCGCGGCGCGGGTTACGGGCGGCGCGGGCGGCGGCGGAGGCGCAGCAGGAGGGCGCCGGAGGCGATGCCGGCGGCGGATGCCCAGAGCAGCCAGGTGGGCAGGTTGGAGCCGGTGCCGGGGAGGGCGCCCTCGCCGGACGGGGCCGTCCCGCCGGAGCCGCCCCCACCGGAGCCGCCACCGCTACCGCCACCAGCGCCCGGCGGCGTCACCGAGGGAGTCGTCCCGGTCACCGTCACCGTGACCGTCGTCGTCGCGCACAGGTCGGGGTTGAGCACCGAGCAGATCGTGTACGTGAACGTGTCCGTCCCGACGAAGCCGGGGGCGGGCGTGTACACGATCGAGGTGCCGTCGACCGTCGCGGTCCCGTGTCCGGGCGGTGTCGCGACGACCGGGGCGGAGGAGGCGCCCTCGTCGTTCGCCTTCACCGGGATGGTCACGGCGGTGTCTGAGGGCGTGGTCGCGGTATCCGGGTTCGCGATCGGGTACACATCCACCGTGACCGTCGCCGTCGCGCACAGCATCGGGTCGCCGTCGTCGCAGACGATCACCGGGTACGTCTCGGTGCCCGTGAAGCCGCGGCGCGGGGAGTACGTGGTCCGGGCGCCGTCCACGACCGCCGTCCCGCTGCGCGGCGGCGCGCCGGGGATGTAGGTCAGCGTCTGGCCGGTGTTCGGGTCGGTCGCGACGATCGTGCCGCCGACCGGGGAGCCGGTGACCGTCGTCAGGTGCAGCGGCTGGACGACGGGCGGGTCGTTGGCGGGGGTGATCGTGACCGTCACGGTGGCCGTTGCGCACAGCACGGTGTCCGTCGGCGAGCAGCGCTCGTAGTCGAACGTGTCCGTTCCGGTGTAGCCGGCGGCGGGCACATAGGTGATGTTTCCGGTCGCCGCGTCCACCGTGACCGTGCCGTGCGCGGGCGGGGTCACGAGCGTCGGCTCCGTCACCGCACCGAGGGAGTCGTTCGCCGCCACCGGGATCACGACCGCCGTGTCCTCGAAGGTCCGGGCCGCGTCGTCGCGTGCGGTCGGCCGGATCGGCAGGAAGACGGAGGAGGTGTCGCAGAGCACCGGCGATCCGTCGTCGCAGACCGTGTAGAGGAAGCTGTCGTCGCCGGTGAAGTCCACGTCCGACCGGTAGACGAACACGCCTCCCGGCGCGATCACGGCCCTGCCGTGCGCGGGCTGGCTCGAGATCATGTACGTGAGTGTCTGCCCGGCGTCCGGGTCGGTGGCGGTCACGCGTCCGAACAGCGGGATGTTCGTGAATCCGGGCTGGATCGCCGGGAACGCGTGCGGCGGGTTGTTCGGCGGTGGCGGCGCGGCGACCACCTCGGTGTCCGCCTGGCTGTCCGGGCTGCTGCCGTCGTTGTCCGCCGGGTTCGGGTCGTCCGTGCCGGCGGTCGAGCTGGCGGTGTCGTGCAGCACCGTCCCGATCGGCGCGGCCTGGCTGATGGTGAGGGTGCGCGTCGTGGAAGCGCCGACGGCCAGCGCGCCGATGTCCCAGCTGACGGCGCCGCCGGCGACCGTGCCGCCACCGGCGTCGACGACGCCCGACGCCTCAGCGGGAAGCCGGTCGGTGACGACGACGCCGGCCGCGTCGTCCGGTCCGGCGTTGGCGATCGTCAGCGTGTAGCTGACGTCGCCGTTCTCGAGCACGGTGGCGGGCCCGGTCTTCGTGACCGACACGTCGGCGAACGGGACGGTGTCCGCCGCGCACTCCGGCCGCGGCGCCTCGAAGTCGACGACGATACCGGCGAGGACGCGCACGACGTTCGCGATCGTCCCCGTCTGCACGTCGAAGATGTTTCCTGGGGGTGCCTGGGTCTGCACCTGGATGGGCGTTCCGGCCGAATCGCCGGTGAAGCGGCCCTGCACGCTGGTGGGGCCGGCGAACAGGTAGCCGCCGAATCCCGAGACCGTCCCGTCGTCGCTGAGGCCGGTCGCGGAGAGGACGCCCTCGACGGACTGCTGCCAGCCGCCGTTGTTCGTGAACGGGCCGTTTGCGATCACGATGCCGGCGTTGGCCGACCCGGACGCGTTGTTCGCGAGCGCGCCACCGGCGCGCACCCGGCAGAGGTTCGTGAACGCCGCGCCGCCGTTGACGGTCAGCGCGGTGGCGACCAGCACCGTGCCGGTGTTCTGCAGACCGCCGCTGAACGTGGCGGCGCCGTTGACGGTGACGACGCCGGTGTTGTCCAGGCTCGCATCGGAGTTCTCGTTGAACGCCCCGTCGACGGTCAGGCTGCCCGCGTTGCGGAAGGTGCCGGACGAGGGCGAGAAGCCGCCGCTGATCGTCAGCGCCGCGTCGGCGGCGATGGTGAAGGTGGACGCGCCGTTCACGTTCAGCCCGGCGAAGGTCGCGGTCCCCTCGACGTCGAGCGCGAAGCCGGTGCCGACCGAGATGGACGGGAACGATGCCGTGCCGTCGGCCGCGACGACGATCGAGCCCGCCGCGTTGTTCAGGTACGCGGGCTGCAGCGCGGCACCGGCCGCGACGCAGAGCGTCGCGCCGGAGGGGAGTGCGTCGATGCCGCCGGTGAACGTGCCGGAGGCGAGCAGGACCGTCTCGCCTGCCGCGATCGAGACGGAGGTGGCGGACGCGTCGAGCGTGCGGGTCGGTACCGCGCACTGCGACGCGAACGAGGCCTGGGCGGGGGAGAGCGGGCCGCTCACGACGAGAACCGCCCCCACCGCGAGCGCGGTGATGGCGGCGCCGAGTCGTCTGCCGCGGAGTCCACCCATGGCGGACAGTCTCCCATCGCCGCCGCCGCCGCAGATAGCCCCGGCCCCCTGCCATCCGTTCCGGAGTTCTTCACGCGACACGCCGCCCGGGGCGTGCAGAACTCCGGAACGGATGGCGGGGGAGGCGCGGCTACGGAGCGGCCGGGGAGTCGCGGAGCGAGCGGACCATGCTCCGCAGTGCCTGCAGGGCGGCGGCCTGCTCGGCGCCGGTCATGCCGGCGAGCATCCGCCGCTCCACCGACCGGACCGCCGCGCTCGCCGCCTCCAGGCTGCGCCGGCCGCGCGGCGTGAGACGCGTCGGGATCGCCTTGCCGACGGCCGCCTCGGTGGCTCGCGTGACGAAGCCGTCGCGTTCCAGCGCCTGCAGCAGCACGTTCATCGTCTGCCGGGTGACGAACGCGCCGCGCGCGAGCTCCGAGTTGGACAGTCCCGGCCGCTGGGCGAGCAGTTCGAGGCACGAGTAGTGCGTCACGCTCATCCCGAGGGGGCGCAGCACCTCCTCCATCGCCGCCCGCAGCGCGCTGGACGCCTCCTTGAGCAGGTAGCCCAGCGATGTGTCCAGGTGGATGACCTCGTCTTGACTCATGTCAGTATTCTGACATAGAGTGCTGAGTGTCAGAAAACTGACACGCAACGAAGGAGCACCCCATGCCTGTCACCGGCCCCGACTTCCTCTCTCTCCAGACCACCGACCTCGACTCATCCCGGGCGTTCTACGAGCGCTACCTCGGCCTCGTCCGCTCGCCGGCCGGTCCGCCGCACGCGGTCGTCTTCGACACGAAGCCGATCGCGTTCGCGCTGCGCGACCTCGTCCCCGGAACGGACATCGCCTCCGTCCCGCAGCCCGGCATCGGCGCGGCGATCTGGCTGCACGCGACCGACGTCCAGGCGATCCACGACGCTCTCGCCGCCGACGGTCACACCATCGTCTCCGCCCCGATCGACGGCCCGTTCGGCCGCACGTTCACCTTCGCCGACCCGGACGGGTACCACGTCACCCTGCACGACCGGGTCTGAGCGGGCGGCCCCGGAGCAGCCCCGCGCCGCCGGCGTCAGCTGAGCGAGTCGAACCAGGGCTCCACGACGCGCGCGATCACGTCGGCGTCGAGGCGTTCGAGGTCCGCGAGGCCGAGGAAGTGTCGCGCGATGGTCATGCCCAGGATGCTCGAGACCAGGACGGCGGCGCGCGTCCGTGCGTCCTCGTCGCCCCCGCCGGCGCGGGCGAGGACATCGACCCGCTCCTGGAGGTAGTCGCGCATCACGGCGGCTGCCTCTGGCGAGGTGAGCATGGACCGGAGCAGCGCTCGGGTGTGCGCCGGCAGCTCCCGGAGCCGCACGTCCAGCACCTCGGCGAGGTGCGCGGGCACGTCCTGCCGCTCCAGCTCGGGCGCCGGCTGCACGGCAAGGGCGAACAGCTTCTGCTTCGAGCCGTAGTGCTGCAGGACGAGCGAGGGGTCGACGCCGGCCCGCCGTGCGATCCCGCGGATCGTCCCGCCCTCCATGCCCTGCTCGGCGAACTCCTCCTGCGCGGCGTCCAGGATCTTCGCGGCGGTCGCCGTGCGCCGGTCCGCACGGGTCGGGGGCGTCTCCATGCGTTCACTCTACAGGTGGTGAGCGAAACGGTGTACTCTTTCGCTCATCAGCTGTTGAGCGAATGACTCGACCGGACGGAAGGATCCCGCATGGCAGACGAGAAGCGGAACGACGGCAAGCGGGTGCTGGTGGTGGGGGCATCGCGCGGGCTCGGCGAGGCGGTCGTCGAGGAGTACGCGCGGCGCGGAGCGCGGGTGATCGGCACGGCCCGCAGCGACGGCGGGACGCCGCTGCACCGGTTCGCGGGCGCCGCCGGCGGCGCCGTCGAGGTCGAGCGCGTCGACATCGCGGACCGGGGCGAGCTGGACGCGCTCGCCGAGCGGCTCCAGGGCCGCAGCTTCGACCTGCTCTTCGTGGTCGCCGGCATCTCGCTGGCCCCGCGCGGCGCCATCGCGGCCGACATCGACGACGCGGACTTCGCCCTGATGATGCAGACCAATGCACTCGGCGCGATCCGCGCGGTGGAGGCGCTCGGCCCGTTGGTCGAGCCGGAGGGCACCATCGCCGTCATGTCGTCCGGCCAGGGCAGCATCGCCGGCAACCGGTCGGGAGGCTTCGAGGTCTACCGCGCGACGAAGGCGGCGCTCAACCAGCTGATGCGCAGCTATGCCGCGCGGCACGAGGGCGACCGGCGCGCGCTGCTCCTGCTCGCGCCGGGCTGGGTGCGCACGGACATGGGCGGTGACGGCGCTCCGTTCTCGATCGCCGACAGCATCCCGGCGCTGGTGGACACGATCGAGGCGCAGAGCGGGATCGCCGGCCTGCGCTACCTCGACCGTCACGGCGAGACGGTGCCCTGGTAGCCGGCGCCGGGCGGATCACCCCCGCGGCGCCGGCCGTACGCCCTCGAGCTGCAGCCGGAGGTGGCGGCGCCAGTCCTCGTCGCCGTCCATGTTCGCCATGACGCCGCGCGTGATGAGGATGAAATCGTCCGTGCCGAAATCCGGGCGAAGCACCCCGGCCCGGACGGCGCGCTCGACGATGCGCGCCACCACGTCGCGGAACGCGTTCTTCTCGGGGGCGATCGCCTCCCAGCGCGGTTCCTCGGGGCCGAGCAGCGCCCGCCGGAACGCGGAGTCGCCGGCCACCGAGTCCAGGTAGCCGGTCAGCAGTGCGGTGAACGCCTCGTCCGCGTCCTGGTTCTCCTCCGCGGCCCTGGCCAGGTCGGCCGCCGCCGCGAACCGCCGGCCGACGATCGCGGCGATCAGGGCGTCCTTGTCGGCGAAGTGCCGGTAGAGCGTCCCGACGCCGACCCCGGCGCGGGCCGCGATCTCCTCGATCTGGACGCTCTCGCCGCGCTCGCCGAGCAGCTCGCCGGCGGCGGTCAGCAGCGCCTCACGGTTGCGGCGGGCGTCCGCGCGGAGGGGGCGTTCCGGCGAGGTCATGGCATCCGAGTGTAGTTGACAGCCGGGCGGTGCACGTGGATATCATGAAGCGGAATTCCGGTTCCGATTACGAAGGAGACCCGCATGATCGTCGTCACCACCCCGACCGGGCAGATCGGCTCCCGTCTCGTGCGCGAGCTGAGCGAGCGTGGAGAGAGCGTCCGGGTGATCGCCCGCACCCCGGACGCGCTCGACCCCGAGGTGCGCGAGAGCGTGGAGGTCGTCGCGGGCAGCCACGCCGACCCCGCGGTGCTCGACGCCGCGCTCGCCGGCGCCGACGCGCTGTTCTGGCTGGTGCCGCCCGGGCGGTCCGCCGCCGGCGCGCTGGCGTACTACCTCGACTTCACGGAGCCCGCCGTCGCCGCGATCCGCCGGCACGGCGTCGGGCACGTGGTCGGCGTCACCAGCGCGGGCCACGGCTACGCGCGTCCCGCCGGAGTGCTGTCGGCCGCGTTCGCGATGGACGAGCGGCTCGCGGCCTCTGGCGCCGCGTACCGCGCGCTGTCCCTGCCCTTCTATCTGGAGAACCTGCTCGGCCAGGCGGAGGGGATCCGCGAGCGCGGGGTGTTCTCGCTCGCCGCGCCCGGCGACCGCCCGTTCGCCACGGTCGCGACGAGCGACGTCGCCGTCGAGGCGGCGGAGCTGCTGACGGCGCGCGACTGGAGCGGTCGGGAGGACGTCCCGCTGTTCGGCCCGGACCGGCTGACGCTGGAGCAGCTGGCCGCGGTGATGTCCGAGGAGCTGGGCCGCACGGTCGCGTACCGGCCGATGTCGATCGACGAGCTGGCGTCCGCCATGCGCGCGGGCGGGGCGACGGAGCAGGCGGTGCGGGACACGACCGAGATGTTCGCGGCACAGGTCGACGGCATCTATGACGCGGATTGGGCGCGGGCGAAGACCGGGGCGACCGACGTCCGCAGCTGGTGCCGCACGGTCCTCGCCCGGCGCGTCTAGACCCCTGCGCCGTCGCCCGCCGCCACGGGACGCAGCGACGCGATCACCTCGGCGGGGAGCACGACATCCCCCGCCGCGATGTTCTCGGCGAGGTGATCGACGCTCTTGGTGCCGGGGATCAGCAGGGTGCGCTCGGAGCGGGCGAGCAGCCAGGCGAGACCCAGCTGCGACGGCGTGACGCCGAGCTCCGCCGCCGCGGCGATCACCGCCTCCTGTTCGGTGACCTTCGGCATGCCGGGGAATGCGCCGCCGAGCGGGAAGTACGGCACCCACGCGATGTCGTGCGACTCGGCCAGGTCGAGCACCGGCTCGCTGGACGGGTCCACCAGGCTGTGCGCGTTCTGCACCGCGGCGATGCCGACGGGGAGCGCGGCGGCGAGCTGGTCCCTGCTCACCTGGCTGAGGCCGATCGCGGCGATCTTGCCCTCGTCCCGCAGGGCGGAGAGCTCGGCGAGCTGGTCGTCGAGCGGGACCAGCTGGTCGCCGGTCGCGACGATGCCGGGTGCGACGTCCGCTCGGCGCAGATAGACGAGGTCGACGCGGTCCAGGCCGAGCTGGCGCAGGTTGGTCTCGACGCCCTCGCGCAGCTCGGCGGGCTTCTGCGTCGGGCGCAGGTGGGTGGCGGGGTCGTTGACGGCGCCGACCTTCGTGGCGACCACGACGTCGCCGGCCCGGCCGCGGATTGCGTCGGCGATGGCCCGGTTGATCGCGCCCGCCGCATAGAACGCTGCGGTGTCGATGTGGGTGACGCCGCGGTCGAGCACGCCGTTCAGGAAGGCGACGGCATCCTCGTGCGGCATCGACAGACGGTCGATCCCGCCCAGCTGCATAGCGCCGTAGCCGACGCGGCGGACGGTCTTTCCGGCGAGTAGCGTGTGATCGGTCATGGTGACCCCTCCATCGATGCGAGAATCGGAGCGAAGCGGAAGACGTTCCGCTTCGTCCACCAGCTAAACGGAAGAGGTTCCGGTTGTCAACATCCGCGAGTGCGAGACCCGCGCTGCGTGCCGACGCCGCGCGTAACCGCGCGAAGATCCTCGACGCCGCGCGACGCCTGTACGAGGAGTCCGGCGAGGCCGGGCCGGAGCAGGTCGCGCGCGCCGCCGGCGTCGGCGTCGGCACCCTGTACCGGCACTTCCCGAACCGCGAGGCGCTCGCGGCCGCGGTGTACGAGGACGAGCTGGAGCAGGTGGCGCTGGCTGCGGGCGACCTGATCCGCGATCACGCCCCGGCGGAGGCGCTCCGGCTGTGGATGGACCGCTTCGCGCGCCGCTTCGACATGAAGCGCGCGATGGGGGACGCTGTGTGGTCGCTGGTGCGCGTCGGCGCGGTGACCGCGGGGACGGCGCGCGCGCGGCTGACCGAGGCGGCGCAGGTGCTGGTGGACGCGGGGATCGCGAGCGGCGACGTCCGCGCCGAGGTCCGGGGCGAGGACGTCGTGGTCGCCCTGGTTGGCATCTGCGTCACCTGCCCGGAGCCGTCGCAGCGCGAGCAGGCGGGGCGGCTGATGGACCTGCTGCTCGCTGGCGTGGTCGCGGGCGGCGAACGGCGCTAGCCTGCGTGCGTGACTGCCGCGTCCGCCCGCCGCGAACGCGCATCACGGCGGCCGCGCGCGGAGCGACACTGGGCGTGTGAACGACTCCGATGCTCTCGACGCCTACTCGGCCGCGGTGGTGCGCGTCGCCGAGACCGTGCTCCCGTCGGTGGCCGCCGTCGAGGTGCGCACGCCGACCGGGCGCGGCGCCGGCAGTGCCGCGGTGATCAGCGCCGACGGGCACCTGCTGACGAGCGCCCACGTCGTCGCCGGCGCCTCCGGCGTCCGGCTCGCCTTCTCCGACGGCGGCTCGACCGACGCCCGCGTCGTGGGCGCCGACCCGCTCTCCGACCTCGCGGTGCTGCGGGCAAACGGCGCGGTCCCACGGCCGGTCGTGCTCGGCGACGCGAGCGGGCTCAAGGTGGGCCAGCTCGTCGTCGCACTCGGCAACCCGCTCGGCCTCGCCGGGAGCGTGACCGCCGGGATCGTCTCTGCGCTCGGCCGCTCGCTGCCGACGCCCTCCGGACGTGTGGTCGACGAGGTCATCCAGACCGACGCCGCGCTCAACCCCGGCAACAGCGGAGGCGTGCTCGCGGACAGCGCCGGCCGGATGGTGGGCGTGAACACCGCGGTGGCGGGGATCGGGCTGGGGCTCGCGGTGCCGATCAACGCGAGCACGCTGGCCATCATCGACGCGCTGAAGACGGCGGGACGCGTCCGCAGGGCCTGGCTCGGCGTCGCCGGTGCCACCGTGCGGCTGAGCGCGGAGGCCGCGGCGAAGGTCGGGTCGGCGGAGGGCATCCAGGTCGTCTCCGTCGTCCCGGGGAGCCCCGCTGCGGAGGCGGGCGCGCGGGCGGGCGACATCGTCGTCTCCCTCGACCGGGCTCCCGTGACCGACCCGACCGGGCTGCAGCGGCTCATGGTCGAGGCGGCGATCGGGCGGCGGATGGAGTTGACCCTCTGGCGCAACGGCGCCCTCGTGGACGTCGTCGTGGAGCCGCGCGAACTCGTCGGCTGAGCGCGGCGCCGTCGCGGCGGGCGGGTGTGTTACGATACGGTACGTGTCGTATATAAATCGAGGCGTGGGACGCCCGCGGGATGCCGGCCGCGAGGCCGAGATCCTCGGCGTCGCGTACGAGGTGCTGGTCGAGCGCGGCTACGAGGGGATCACCTTCGAGGAGGTCGCCCGGCGCGCGAAGGCGTCCAAGCCGACGCTCTACCGGCGCTGGAAGTCGAAGCGCGACCTGGTCGTCGCGGCCCTCCAGGCCGGCCCCGCGAGCACGGAGGAGCCCGGCGTCGTCGACACCGGTTCGCTGCGCGGCGACCTGCTCGCCCTGGCCCGCCGGCTGCGGGCGACGATGCACGCGACGGACGGCTACTCCGCCGTCGCCCTGCTGCAGGCGGGATTCGAGGACCGCGAGCTCGGCGACGCCATCGAGCACTCGATGGGACCGACCGGTGGACGCCTCCCCGCCGCCGTGATCGACGCGGCCGTGCGCCGCGGCGAGCTCCCGGAGGGGGCCGACCCTTTCCCCTACGAGGAGGTCACCGGCTCCGTCCTGCTGCTGCGGCGGCTGAACGACCTCGACACCGGGGACGCCTACCTGGAGGCGCTGGTCGACGCCGTCCTCCTCCCTGCCCTGCGCGCGAGCGCGACCGCCGCGGAGCAGCCCCTGCCCGCCGGCGTCTTCTCCAACCGCGCGGCGCCCGTCGCCGCCGCACCCGACAGCGAAGGAAACAGCCCAGCATGACCGTTCTGACCACCCCCACGATCGACGGATTCCGGTACGAGCGCCTCCCCGGCAGCGGAGGCGTCGAGCTGAACGTGGCCGTCGGCGGCTCCGGCCCTGCCGTCGTCCTGCTCCACGGCTTCCCGCAGACGCACTACATGTGGCGAGAGGTCGCCGCCCGCCTCGCGGACGAGCACACCGTGATCGTGCCCGACCTGCGCGGCTACGGCGCGAGCGGCAAGCCGGAGGAGGCGGACGCGGACACCTACGCCAAGCGGACGATGGGCGAGGACGTCGTTCGCGTCGCGGCCGCCCTCGGCCACGACCGGTTCGGGCTGATCGGGCACGATCGCGGCGCCCTCGTCGGCGTCCGCGCCGCCCTCGACCACCCCGACCGCGTGCGCTACCTCGGCATCCTGGACGTGCTGCCGACGCTCGACACCTGGGGCGTGCTGCACGGTGTGGACGCGAAGGTCGCCTGGCACCTCTACCTGATGGCACAGCCCGCCGGCCTGCCCGAGCGGATGATCGGCGCGGTCGCCGAGGACTTCTTCGCCTCGTTCCTGGACGCCTGGGACACCGATGGCAGCACGTTCACGCCCGAGGTGCGCAGGCACTACCTGGACAGCTCGGTCGCGGCCGTCCCCTCCATCGTCGCCGATTACCGCGCGAGCGCGGGCGTCGACCTGGAGCAGGACCGCGCCGACCGGGAGGCGGGGCGGACGCTCGCGATGCCGGTCGGGGTCATCTCCCAGGACTGGGGATCGCAGCTCGGCTTCGACCCGACGGCGATCTGGGGCGCGTGGTCGGACGACCTCGTCTACGAGCCGATCGACGCCGGCCACTTCATGGCGGAGGAGAAGCCGGACGAGGTGGCGCGTTTCATCCGCGCGCTCGCGGCGCGCGCGGACGGCTGACCCGCGCCGGGGCGTCGACGCGTCACTGCAGGCAGAACTCGTTGCCCTCCGGGTCGCGCATCATGATCGCGAACTCCTCGAACGGTCCCCACGACCCGGACAGCGTCTTCTCCTCGGTGGCGCCGAGGGCGACGAGCCGGTCGCGCTCCGCCTCCAGCTCCTCGCGGGTGGCCCGGCGGTCCTCGAAGGGCGTGATGTCGATGTGCATCCGGTTCCGGTGCCGCTTCTCGTGGCGGTAGCGCGTGAAGTAGAAGCGCTGGTGGGCGGGGTCGCCGTCCCAGGCCTCTGCGCGCTCCGCGAGGGCGTCGTCGTCCAGGCCCGCCTCGCGCAGGGCGGCGACCTCCTCCGGATCCCAGGACGTCCACTCCGGATAGCCCATCGCGGCGCACCAGAACCGCGCGAGCCTCGCCGGATCCTCCGCGTGGAACGTGACGTTCGCAACCCGAGCACTCATACCCCACACCCTAACCACCCCCTCCGCGCCCCACCCGTCGGGTCCTCAGCGGTCGCCTAGGATGGAGGCGGACAGTGCCGTCAGCGAAAGGGATGCAGAAGAACCACCATGGCGACTTTCAGTGCCGAGACCCCAGCCGCCGTCGAGTCGTACCGAGCCGCCTGGGTGGCACGGGAGGAAGCAGCGGAGCAGCTCATCCCGCTGATCGGGAGGCTGTACCGGGACCACGGCGTCGTCACCTCCATCCACGGCCACCGCCTCATCAACCTCTCCGCCACCGGCGTCATCTCGGTGCACGACCGCGCGCACGAGCTGGGCCACGACGAGCTGACGCTCGAGCGCACCAGGGAGGTGCTGGAGGGCCTGCTCGCGATCGCCCCCGCGCCCGCCTCCATCGACGTCGCCCGCCTGGCCATGTCGCTCCCGGGTGACGGCGACGTCCTCGCCCACCTGCGGGCCGAGATCGCGAAGGTCCCCGGCGAGGACGCCGGCCCCGACGCCACCGACGTCGTTCTCTACGGCTTCGGCCGCATCGGCCGGCTGCTCGCGCGCATCCTGATCAGCCACGCCGGCAACGGCCACGGGCTGCGCCTGCGCGCGATCGTGGTGCGCCGCGGCTCCGACAACGACCTGCTCAAGCGCGCCAGCCTGCTCTCGCGCGATTCCGTGCACGGCCCGTTCCCGGGCTCCGTGAGCGTGGATGCGGAGCACGACGTGCTGATCGCCAACGGCACGCGCATCCAGGTGATCTACTCCGACGATCCCGCCGGCGTCGACTACACCGCGTACGGCATCCACGACGCGATCGTCGTGGACAACACGGGCCGCTGGCGCGACGAGGAGGGGCTCGCGCAGCACCTGAAGAGCCCCGGCGCCGCCCGGGTGCTGCTGACCGCGCCGGGCAAGACACCGCTCAAGAACATCGTGCACGGGATCAACGACGACACGATCGCGGCGGACGACCGCATCCTGTCGGCCGCCTCCTGCACCACGAACGCGATCACGCCGGTGCTGAAGGTGATCGACGACGCGTACGGCGTCGCGCGCGGGCACGTCGAGACGGTGCACTCGTTCACCAACGACCAGAATCTCATCGACAACTTCCACAAGGGCGACCGCCGCGGACGCTCCGCCGTGCTCAACATGGTGATCACCGAGACGGGCGCCGCGAAGGCCGTCGCCAAGGCGCTGCCGAAGCTGGCGGGCAGGCTCACCGGGTCGAGCATCCGGGTGCCCACCCCGGACGTGTCGCTCGCGATCCTGAACCTCACGCTGGAGAAGCCGGCCACCAAGGCCGAGGTCAACGACTACCTGCGCCGCACCTCGCTGCACTCCCGCCTGCGCCAGCAGATCGACTACGTGGAGTCGCCCGAGGTCGTCTCCACCGACTTCGTCGGCTCCCACCGCGCGGGCATCGTGGACGGCCTGGCGACGATCGCGGACGGCGTGAACCTGGTGCTCTACGTCTGGTACGACAACGAGTACGGCTACTCCTCGCAGGTCGTCCGCGTCCTCGAGCGGATGGCCGGCAGCCACCCCGTCGTCATCCCCGTCCGCCCTGAGATCCGCCCCGCCCTCGCCTGACCGGCCCCGCGCGTCCCGCCCGCAGGCAGGCCGCCGAGCACAGGAAAAACGCTCGTCCCCGGCCGATTCCACGACGGTTTCCCTGTGCTCGCGGGCCGGGTAGGGTGCGGGCGTGAGCGTGGTGTTTACGGTGGGGCACTCGACGCGCAGCCTGGACGAGGTGGTCGGGATGCTGCGCGAGAACGGCGTCGACGCCCTGGTGGACATCCGCTCGTTCCCCTCGTCGCGGCGACTGCCGCAGTGGAACCAGGACGCGATCCGCGCCGAGCTGCCACCGGACATCGGCTACCGCTGGCTGCCGGAGCTCGGCGGCCGCAGGCACACGCCGGCCGGTGTCGCCAGCCCGAACGGGTTCTGGAGGGTGCAGGCGTTCCGGGCGTACGCCGACTACATGGCCACCCCGCCGTTCGCGGAGGGGCTCCGCACGCTGGAGCAGCTGGCGGCGGACGGCCGCCCCGCGATCATGTGCAGCGAGGCCGTGCCCTGGCGGTGCCATCGCCGGCTGGTCACGGACGCCCTGCTCGTGGACGGCGTCGAGGTGTTCGACATCCTGTCCGAGACCTCGGTGCGCCCGGCCGTCCTGACCCCGGCCGCCCGTGTCGTCGACGGCCACCTCGAGTACCCGCCGGAGAGCTGACGCGCTCCCGCCGGGCGGGACTAGGGTGTGCGCGTGGGCGTCGCGAGATGGCTGAGCCGGCACGATCCCGGCTACTCCGCGGTGCGGAGGGCTGGGCGGGCCGCGATCGCGGTCCCTGCGCTGTTCCTGCTCGGCAGCCGGGTGATCGGGAGCGCGGACGTTGCCCTGTTCGGCGCGTTCGGCTCGTTCGCGATGCTGATGTTCGTGGACTTCGGCGGACCGCTGCGGGAGCGCGTGCAGGCGCAGGCCTCGCTCGCCGTGGCCGGGGCGGCGCTCGTCAGCCTCGGCACGCTGGCGTCCTCCCCGGTCTGGCTGTCCGCCGTCGCGATGGCGGTGGTCGCGCTCGTCGTGCTGTTCGCCGGCTCCGTCAGCTCGGTGCTCGCCTCGGCCGGGACCGCGCTGCTGCTGGCGTTCATCCTGCCGGTCATGCTGCCGGGCGACGCTGCGACCCTCGGGCCGCGCCTGCTCGGCTGGGGCCTGGCGTCCGTCGTCGCCGTCGTCGCCATCACCGTGCTCTGGCCGTCGCCGGCGCGGGAGCCGCTGCGCGGGCCGGCCGCCGACGCGTGCCGCGCGCTCGGGCAGCGGCTGCGCGCCGAGACCGCGTACCTGCTCGGCGGCCCCGATCCCGCGCTGCTGGAGGCGCGCGACCGCACGGCGGCGGAGGCGGACGCCGCGGTCGCCGCGCTGCACTCCGCGTTCCTCGGGGCGCCGTACCGGCCGACCGGGCTCAGCACGTCCGCGCGCACCGTCGTGCGGCTGGTGGACGAGCTGAACTGGCTGAACGCGGTCATCCACCAGTTCGACCGCCTCGCACCGGGCGGGGTCGCGCCGCGCACGCCCCCGTCGCCCGGGCGCATCCACGAGGCCGCCTGGACGGTGAAGGACGCGGCGGCGGACGTCCTCGGCGAGGGCGCGATGCTGCTCTCCCAGCACGGCGGCGACCCGCGAGCCTTGGAGGACGCGATGCAGCGGCTCGCGACCGCGCGCGCCGCCGTCGAGCACGCGACGCTCACCGAGCCGGTCGCGGCCGGGGGCGTCGCCGGCGAGCGGGAGGCGGAGGGCTTCGTGCGCGCGCTCGACCCCGGCTTCCGCGCGCAGGAGCTCGGCTACGCGGTGGCGACCGTCGCGGCGAACATCGCCCTCACCGCCCGCGCCGAGCGCCGCACCTGGTGGCAGCGGCTGATGGGACGGCAGCCGGGCGATCTCGCGGGACCCGTCGCCGCGGCCGCGGAGCGCGCGAGCGGGTACGTCGGCTGGAACTCGGTGTGGCTGCGCAACAGCATCCGCGGGGCGATCGGCCTGAGCGCCGCCGTGCTGCTGGCCAAGCTCACCGGCGTCGAGCACTCCTTCTGGGTCGTCCTCGGCACGCTGTCCGTGCTTCGCTCGAACGCGCTGAGCACCGGCCAGACCGTGCTGCGCGGCGTGCTCGGGACGGTCGCCGGCGTCGTGCTCGGCGCGGCGGCGCTGTTCGTGATCGGCGACAACCCGATCGTGCTCTGGATCGTGCTGCCGCTCGCCATCCTGATCGCCGGCATCGCGCCGGCGGCCATCTCGTTCGCCGCGGGCCAGGCCGCTTTCACGGTCGTCCTCGTCCTGCTGTTCAACATCATCGCGCCGACCGGATGGACGGTCGGCCTGATCCGGATCGAGGACATCCTGCTCGGCGGCGCGGTGAGCCTGGTGGTCGGGCTGCTGTTCTGGCCGCGCGGGGCGGCGGCGTCGCTGCGGAAGGCGCTGGCGGCCGCGTATGTGGACGGCGTCGCCTACCTGCGCGCCGTGGTCGACCACGGACTCGGGCCGGCGCACGGCGGCGCCGCCGTGGACGCTCGGGCCCCGTCGCTGCGCGCCGCCGCAGCGTCCCGCCGCCTGGACGACGCGTTCCGCACCTACCTCGCCGAGCGCGGCACCAAGCGCCGCCCGCTCGCCGAGGTGTCGGCGTCGGTCACCGGCGTCGCCGGCGTGCGGCTGGCGAGCGACGCGATCCTGGAGCTGTGGCGCGACCGGGAGGCGGACGGGGACGCTAGCGCCGCCTGGCAGGCGCTGGACGCCTCCCTCCGGCTGCTCGACGACTGGTACCGCGGCCTGGCAGCACGGCTCGTCGCCGGGGACCCGCTCCCGGATCCCGCTCCGGCCGACCCCGCAGGCGCCGAGCTGCTGGCGGACGCCGTGCTGGAGGACCTGGACGGCGACGCGGGGACCGCCTCGGCGACCGCGGTGCGCATCGTCTGGACCGCCGACTACCTGGAGGTGGTGCGCCGGCTCGAACGCGCGATCGTCGCCCCGGTCGGCGTGCTGCGGGACGACGTGTCCCGCGGGGGAGTGCGCCCCGGCTGAGCGCGCCCGTCCCTTCCGGATGCGTGGCGGAGGCGTACTAGTGGGACGTGACCCACACTCAGCAGAACCGCACGGGACGCCGGACCGGATGGGCGGGAGGCGCGGGCGAACTCGTCTACGGGCTCGACCTGTCGCGCTTCGCCGACGGCGACGGCGACGGCTTCGGCGACTTCGCCGGCGCGATGGCGCACCTCGACCATGTGGCATCCCTCGGCGTCACCTGGATCTGGCTGCTGCCGTTCTACCCGAGCGCGCGCAGGGACAACGGCTACGACGTCGACGACCACCTCGCGGTGGACGAGCGCTTCGGCGACCTGGACGGCCTGCGCGCGCTGATCGCCCGCGCACACGAACGGGGGATGCGCGTCGCGATCGACGCCGTGCTCCACCACACCTCCGACCGGCACGCGTGGTTCCGCGCCGCCCGCGAGGCGCCGGACTCGGCGGCCGGCCGGTTCTTCGTGTGGAGCGACGACGACTCCACCGAGAAGGGCGACCACCCGATGTTCCCCGGCGAGGAGGACTCGGTCTGGGCGTTCGACGAGCGCGCGGGGAAGTACTACCACCACCAGTTCTACGCGTTCCAGCCGGACCTCAACGCCACCGACCCGGACGTGTTCGAGCAGATCGTGGAGGTGCTGAGCTTCTGGATCGGCGTCGGCGTCGATGGCTTCCGGGTGGACGCGGCGCTGCTGATCGTGCAGGGCAAGGGCCGTCCCGACACCGACGTGGACGACGGCTCGTTCTTCGACGCGCTGCGGGCGCGGCTGCGCGAGGTGCGCGAGGACGTGCTGCTGATCGCCGAGGCGGACGAGTCGCCGGAGCTGATGGCGTCGCTGGTGGAGCGCGACCGCTTCGACGCCGTGATCGACTTCAGCCTCAACAACGCGCTCATCCTCTCGCTGGCGCGCGAGGACTCCGCACCGCTGCTCGACGCGCTGCGCCGGCTGGATGAGAACATCCCGCCGGAGGCCCGCCTGAACTTCGTGCACAATGCCGACGAGCTGGACCTGGAGCAGCTGAGCGACGAGGAGCGCCAGGAGGCGTTCGCGGAGTTCGCGCCGGATCCCTCGATGCTGATCTACGGCCGGGGGATGCGCCGCAACTGGGCGCCGATGCTGCAGCCGGCCGACCGGGTGCGGATGACGATGAGCCTGCTGCACGCGCTCCCCGGCGTCCCGCTGCTGATGGCAGGCCAGGAGATCGGCGTCGGCGACGACATGAGCGTCGAGGGCAGGGGAGCGGCCCGCACCACGATGCAGTGGGACGACACCGCCTGGGGTGGTTTCACGACCGCCGCGTCGTCTCCGCTCACGCTGGGCGCGCAGGTGGACGGCCCGTTCGGCTTCCGCTCGGTGAACGTGGCGGCGCAGGACACCGACCCCGACTCGCTGCTGTCGCTCACCCGCTCCATCGCCCGCGTGCGCCGCGAGGCCGGCGCCGACGCCGACGGCTGGACCGCGCTCGACACCGGCGACCGCGCCGTGCTGGCGCTGAGGCGCGACGGCCTGCTGACGCTGCACAACCTGTCCGCGCACCCGGCCCCGGTCGCGCTCGCGGCCGGCCACGACGTCCACCTCGCCGAGCGCTGGGACGGCCGCACCCTCGGTCCCTACGGCTTCGCCTGGCTCCGCTCGGCGTGAGAGCGGTGTCACGGCCCCCTCGGCCCCGCCCTCGAATGGCAGGTTGATGTCACTATTCGCGTCCGAAAGTGACAACAATGCGCCACTCAACGTCCGGGCCGGCGGGGTGCGCGGGAGGATGGGGGCGTGAACAGGACGGAGCGGCTGTACGCGCTGGTGGAGGAGCTGCGCGCGGTCTCGCCCCGGCCGCGCAGCGCGCGCTGGCTGGCGGAGCGCTTCGAGGTGTCGGTGCGGACCGTCGAGCGTGACCTGTCCGCGCTGCAGGCGTCGGGCGTCCCGATCTGGGCGGAGCCCGGCCGCACCGGCGGCTACGCGATCGACGCTGCGGCGACGCTCGGCCCGATAGGGTTCACCCCGGACGAGGCGCTCGCCGTGCTGATCGGCCTCGGCACGCTCCGGCGCGGACCGTTCCGGCAGTCCGCGGGAACAGCGCTGCGCAAGCTGCTCGCGGTGATGCCCGACGAGGATGCGCGCCGCGCGACCGCCCTGGCGTCCCGCGTCCACCTGCTCGAACCGGACGCCGACGACCCCGTCCCTCCCGCGTTCGCGGCCTCCCTGCGAGCGGACCGCGTCGTCCGGCTGGTGTACCGCGACGGCTCCGGCGCCGTCAGCGAGCGCGAGGTGGAGCCGCTCGGGACCATCGGCAAGGACGGCGCCTGGTACCTGATCGCGTGGTGCCGGCTGCGCCACGGCGTCCGCGCGTTCCGCGGCGACCGGATGCTCGCGGCGGAGCTGACCGACGAGCGCCCGGCGCCGAGGGCGCTGCGCCGCGAGGACCTGGACATCCCGTTCGGGACGCTGCGCTCGGTGGTCGACGACGTGATCTGAGACCTTCGGGAAACGAGGTCTTTCGCGAAACACCGACAGCACGGTGTCGCCGCCGGGGACCAAGCTGGTCGCATCGATCCGATTCCCGACCAGGAGGTCCCCGTGCCGTTCGCATCCATCCGCATCATCACCGACGACGTCGACAGGCTCGTCGCGTTCTACGAGCGCGTCACCGGCCGGACGGCCGCCCGCCCGGCCCCGGTCTTCGCGCAGTTCGGCGGCACGGGGCCCGTCCTCGCGATCGCGAGCCCCGCCACCGTCGCCATGCTCGACGGCGCGGTCGTCCCCGCCGCGAACCGCTCGATCCTCGTCGAGTTCGAGGTCGCCGACGTCGACGCCGAGTTCGAGCGCCTCGCCCCGGACCCCGCGGACGTCGTCCTGCCGCCGAGCACGATGCCCTGGGGCAACCGCTCCGCGCTGCTCCGCGACCCCGACGGCAACGTCGTGAACCTGTTCAGCCGGCCGGTGGGGTGAGGGGCGCTACGCCAATCGGAGCGAGGGCGGTTTGTGTACGTACTCTCAGCATCTTGAACTTTCGTGCAGGATTCGCTGAGCGATAGCTTTCGGATGACGCCCGTTGGGCGACGCTCTCGGGGGAGTTCATGGTTTCGCGTTCGACGCTGGTTCTCGCTGCGGGTGTGATTGATCGAGTAAGAGCGGCGCGTTGAGCCGGGGAAGGCGCAGTGCATCAGGACATAACATGGACATTCATGGTCCAAGGATGACAGCGCGTATTGTCCGCAGCCGGCGTTTCAAGATCGGCTGGGCGGCCGTGGTGGTGGGGGTTCTCCTTCTCGGACTCGGTGCGGCGTACTACATCCGATCGAACCTTCCTGTCGAGCTGACGCGCGCTGATGTCGTGGGCACCTGGGTGGAGGATGGGGGGCCGGGCGTTGCCGTTTTCCACGAGGACGGAACTGCAGTGTTTGACAGGATTCCTGGCGGGTACCCGGCACCAACCGGCCACGGAACGTGGCACATTTTCGAATTCGATGTTCCGAAGGTCACCGTGAAGGTGGGTAGTCGCGGATTCGTTTTCACGTCGGCATGGAGCAACTTCCGAACGGTGCTCGTCACCTACACCGACGATCCCGACCAACCCTGGAGCAAGCACGTGTTCACCCGAAAAGCCGGCCCCGCGAAGTAGGGCCCTCATAACCGGCCGAATTGCTTCACTGGAGGATCCGCCTCACAAGTGACGCATTCGATTGTCGCGGCCGGCCCGGAAACACGTACAACTTCAACCGAACCAGCGCTGGTCATCTCTCTCAGGTCGGTCCGGGCACCCGGGAAATGGAGGCGGCCGAGATTGCTTGTCCTATAGGCAAGGAAACGACGCGGTTGTCACAAGGGGAAGCGGCACATTCGCAACGATCATAAAGGGGCGGCCCTCGTTTCCATGGCTCCAGAAGGCGGTCGGGTGGTGAGTATTTCGGCAACGATGGAGAGCCTCGTGGGTCGAGCGCTCATCGGTATTCGCAGGATGCGCTACATCGTGCACCAAGAGGTCTACAGCGACAGAGGACCCCTTGAGCTGACATTCGAAGGTGCGCTCCCGCTGGTTTTCGATACAGCTGGCAACGGTCAAGATCTACGCGTCGAAAGGGGAGCTTGGCGCGATCCTTTTGCTGAACCACTTTCTCAAGAGAATCGTGATTGGGTGGCAAAGGCCGGAAAGTGGCAGGCATTCGACGTTTCGGCGGAATGGCCGTTCAGCGCGCTGATCGGCCGCCCCTTGAGCGCTGTAAGAGCCATAGCCGGCCCGTCGGCCGCGCCTGAGATAGGCGGTTTGGTACTCACAATCGGGGTAGATCTACTGATTGAGGTCGGAGCAGACGAGCTCGAGGTCGAGGTTCTCACCGACAGCCCCGCTCGGGGTCCGGAGTCGTCCTCGAATTAGATCGGTGAAGGTCCACGATCACCTCTGGAATGCGGGTACAACGCCCAACACGATGCCTACTTGTCCAAGCTCATTCGCGACGCACAGGCGTATCTCGATTCGGACGAGGCGGGACCCGACCTTCGAATGAATTCCGCGCTAGGCAGCTACCAGATGGAAGCCCCTGGTCGGAATCGACTCAGACATGCACGGCGCGACGGTTATCTTCCGCGGCTCGAATCATTCGACGGCGGCAGCAGCATTTGGGATCATTCCGTGAACTGAGTCATTCTTGAACAACGTGATCCTCGCGCGACACTTTGGAATGGGGGCGACGGTAGCGCTTTCGCAAATCTACGAGACATGGACGTCCGCGGAGACACTCAAGTGGTAGAGCAACCCGTCAGCCCCGGCGCGACGCGCCTCAGCATCGCGCTTGGCATCCTCGCGGTTCTTTGTCTCGCTGGGTGTACCCCGGGCCTGAGATCGGCAGACGTTCCCGGCGACTGGATCCACCAGGGTACAGATGCGCAGGGTGCACAGCTGAGGCTTGAAGCCGACGGGCACGCCTCCGGGAGTGGATTGCCACCCTACGTGCTGTTTGCCGGCCCCAACGAACTCGATCCAAAGCGCAGATACAGCTTCGAGGGGATGTGGAAGCTTCGGGGAAACCACGTCGAATTGGACCTGACGCAGGTCACGGTTGACGGCGTCACGAAAGGATCCGCCTCGAGCCAGCTGTTGTACACCACCGGAACTGGTGACTCCTTGGCCCTCCACGTTCCGCTTGGCGACCCGGACGACAGCCCGAGTTTCACGTTCGTTCGAGAGCACCGCTAAGCCGAAGCTGCACGGGAAGTCGCGCCCGCCTTCGATGCCTGCAGTGTCCTGGCACCGGAGAATCGTCTCACACGAGCGGAGACCGCCCGTGTGCTCCGGACACTCACCGGTCAGGCACTTCTCGAGGTTCATATCGGCGCGTTGGCATCCGCCAACGCTCCAGTACCGACACGATCGACATCACGATGGACGGCAAAGACTACAAGATCCATCTGCCGAAGGGATCGAAATGATCAAGAGAACGTTCACCGAAGAGTTCCTCATCGAGGGCCTACGCGACTATTTGAGTATGTCGTGGGCAGCGTCTGTCGTTACGCCCGAAGATGACTCCACACTCTTCGAGGACAACAGAGCCGCGGCGGTCGGCATGGTCACTCTGCTCTTGCTCGAGGGCAAGATCGAGGCGATCGAACGGGTGAATGGTGGGTGGAAGCGAAGGGAGGAGGATCCGGGACAGATCGCCATCGAGATGGCACGGCGATGGCTGGAGGAATGGCCCAATGAGAACCCGACGCCCGGAGCGCTGGGCTGGTTGCGGAACACTCCCCTCGGTGATGATACGGCGCGCGCGAGTGAGGCAAGGGGAGAATGACGCTCTCCGTGTTAGGCCCTGCTGGCGACACAACCCTGAGTGCAGCTGAACCACACCACGGCGCTGATCCACGACCTGTCGCACCAATGTCTCTCGGTGTTCGGAGCCGCTCTGCTCGCGTGGCTCGTCGCCTGGGCGCCGCTCGCCAACGAGCAGTGACGGTGGCCCCTGGCGGAATCGGAGGACACGATCGGAAGGGCAAGATCATTACGGCCTTCCCGAAGACGGTTTCTTTGTATTCGGAGGATGACGACAATTGGTGACGACAATGAGCCTTGAGGAGCGGGTCGCGTTCCTGGAGAGCGTGATCTGGTCGAAGTTTGAGGCGATGGACGACATCGTGGTGGAGGTGGATCCGTCAGCGGGAACGATTCTTCTGCGGGAACAGCCGGGTGGGCTCTCTGATCCGAATCATCTGATGGTGGTGGATTTCTCGATCAAGCGTGCTGCGGTCGAGTGGGATGACCTCGTGAGGGAGGGTCGCGAGATCCCGCGTGATATGTGGAAGAGCGTGGACAGGAACGACGAGCGCGCTGTTGTCGTGGCGTTGCTTGTCGAGCGGCTAGATGGTGCTGCGAGAGAGACGGGTTCGCCGTGTACGCATCTTGTGTACGGGTTGAGTGACTTCAATATTGTGGTCGAGCCGGGCTCACGGGTGTATCCAAGATGGCAGGACAAGTGGGGCGACGAGGTCCCGTGGATGTCTTTGGAGCGGTTCACCTCGGAGGAGTTCTGGTTCCGTGATCCTCCGCCCAAGACGCTCTGAATCCCTTTCGCACATCTCTGAGATATGGACGTTCGCGGAGACGATCCGGTGGTAGAGAACCGCGTCAGTCGCGGCGCAAAGCGCCTCAGCATCGGGTACCCCGGCCTGAGATCGGCAGACGTTCCCCGAGACTGGTCACCACGGTAAGGATGCGCAGGGCGCACAGATGGGGCTTGAAGCCGCTGGCACGCCTCCGGAAGTGGATTGCCACCGTCCATGCTGTTTGCCGGCCCCAACGGGGACCCGGACGACAGACCGAGTTTCACGTTCGTTCGAAAGCACCGCTCAGTCGTAGCCGGACGGGAACTCGACCCCGCCTTCGATGCCGGAAGTGTCCTGGCGCCGGAGAATCCGTCTCACACGAGCGGAGATCTTATCGGCGCGTTGGCATCCGCCAACACTCCAGTACCGACACGATCGACAACACGATGAACGGCGACGACGACATGATCCACCTGCCGAGAGGATCGAATGACACTCTCTCCGTGTGAAGCTGGTCAACGACCGCATGGCGCGATCGGCACGCCGACGGGGTTGCGCGACCAACCCCAGCCAGTCCCGATGAACGACACGCTCGTCTTCGGCGGTCCCTTCATGATCACGGCCGCCATCGCGTGCCCGCTCGTCGGTGCCATCCTGCTCGTCGCCTTCCGCCGGCCGATTGCGCGGTGGCTCGCGGGGATCGTTCCCCAGAAGAACGCGCGGAAGGTCCGCGCTGCGGTCCTCGTCGCGGCCCTCGCGGTCGCCGCGTTCGTGGCGGGCTGGATACTCGCCGTCCTCGTGCCCGGCGCCCCGCTGCCCCTGTGCCTCTCTGTGCTAGGAGCCGCTCTGCTCGCGTGGCTCGTCGCCTGGGCGCTGCTCGCCAACCAGCAGTGACGGTGGCCCCTGCCAGAATCGGAACACGACGATCGGGAGGGACCCACATGGTGGTGCGCGCGGATGAGATGGCGGTGCTGCGGCGCCGGACCAGCGAGAAGTGGCGGACGTATCCCGAGGACGTGCTGCCGATGTTCGTGGCCGAGATGGACTTCCCGCTCGCGCCGGCCATCCGCTCCGCCCTGCACCAGGCTGTCGACGACGGGGACACCGGCTACATCAGCGGCACCGACACCGGGCTGCGCACCGCATTCGCCGCGTTCGCGGAGGCGCGCTGGGGGTGGTCGCCGTCGCCGGAGCGGATGGGCGTCACGACGGACGTCAGCGTCGTCATCGTGGAGTCGCTGCGCCGGCTGACCGCGCCCGGAGACGGGGTCGTCATCACCCCTCCCGTCTACCCGCCGTTCTTCGACCTCATCCCCGAGGCGGGCGCGCGCGTCGTGGAGGTGCCGCTGCTGGACGACGGCGAGCGGTACGCGCTCGACCTGGACGGAATCGACGCGGCGCTCGCGGCCGGCGCCCGCGGGGTGCTGCTGTGCAACCCGCACAACCCGCTGGGGCTCGTGCACTCCCGGGAGACACTCGAGGCGCTTTCGGAGATCGTGGAGCGGCACGGCGGATTCGTCGTCAGCGACGAGATCCACGCGCCGCTGACCCACAGCGGCACCGCGTTCACCCCTTACCTGTCCGTGTCCGATGCCGCGCGCGCGCACGGCATCGCGGCCGAGTCCGGGTCGAAGGCGTTCAACCTGGCCGGGCTCAAGTCCGCGATGTTCGTGGCGGAGGGCGAGCGGATGACCGAGCTGATCCGGTCGCTTCCGGAGGAGGTCACCTTCCGCACCGGCCTGTTCGGGCTGATCGCCGCGCGGGAGGGCTTCGCCGCCGGGCTCGACTGGCTGGACGACGTGGTCGCCGCGGTGGAGCAGAACTTCGCCGTCCTGCGGCGCGAGCTGGAAGCGCACCTGCCGGAGGCGCGCCTGCGACCAGCGGACGCGAGCTATCTCGCGTGGCTCGACCTGTCCGCGCTCGGCTGGGGCGACGATCCCGCCGCCGAGCTGGTGGACGCGGCGAAGGTGGCGCTCGCCAACGGCCCCGCGTTCGGGACGCAGGGCCGCGGCTTCGCGCGGATGAACCTGGCGTGCGCTCCCGAGACCGTGGTGGAGGGCGTCGCACGGATCGCCCGGGCGACGGAGCTCAGGCGCCGCTGACGGCGATCACCGCCAGGCTGGTCGCGGTCACGAGCGTGGACAGCGCGGCGCCGAGCAGCAGCGGCCGCCAGCCCGCGCGGCGGATCGCGCCGATGTCGGTGGACAGGCCGATGCCGGCGAGCGCGACGGACACCAGGAACACGCTCGCGGTCACGAGCCCGTCGTGCAGCGCGGGCGGGATCGGTACGAACGTGTTCGCGACGGCGACCATCAGGAAGCCCACCAGGAACCACGGCACCAGGCCGACGATCCGGCGCACGGTGAGCGGTGCTCCGGAGGCCCGCCTGCGGTGCTCGACGACGGCGAGGGTCACGCTGATCGGGATGATCATGAGCGTCCGCACCAGCTTGACCACCACCGCGTAGCCGAGCGCCGACGTCGCGAACAGGCTCGCCGCGGCCACCACCGAGCTGGTGTCGTTGACCGCCGTCCCTGCGAACAGGCCGAAGGTGTGCGGGTCCATCCCGAGCGCGTGGCCGAGGAACGGGAAGACGAGCACGGCGATCCCGTTGAACAGGAAGATCGTGGAGACCGCGTACGCGATCTCGGCGCTGGTCGCGCCGATGACCGGCGACACGGCGGCGATCGCGGACGCGCCGCAGATGCCGGTGCCCACCCCGATCAGAGTGCGCTCGCGCGCGGGGATGCGCAAGGCGCGCCCGAGCAGCCACGCGGCGAGCAGGCACACCGCCAGCGACGACAGCATCACCGGCAGCGAGCCGAGCCCGACCACGAGGATGCTCGACAGCGACAGCTGAACGCCCAGCAGCATCACCGCGAGCTGCAGCAGGAACTTCCCCGAGTACGCGACGCCCGGCGCCGCGCGTCCGCCGGGGCGCCGGATCACCGCGACGACCACCCCGATGACGAGGGCGGGGAGGGCGCTGCCGAGCGCGGGGACCAGCCGGGAGACGCCGGTCGCGACGAGCGCGATCGCGACCGTGAGCGCGACGCCCGGCGCGACCTCCACTCCGCGGCGGGTCAGACGGGTCGGCAGCGTGCGCAGGGGGAGTGCATCCATTCCATCGAGCCTGGTCGAGCGTCTCGCGGTGCGGTAGGCGCCGCGCGTTGTGCCGTCACAACCTGCGGTTGTGGGTGCCTGTCGCGTTCATTTCGCGCAAATGGCGGTTACGACGCGCTCGTGACCGACAATTGCCGCAAATGTTCGGCGGCGGGAGGCGCAGCCGCGGGTCAGGCGGGGGAGACGCGCAGGGCCACGGCGTCGGCGAAGCCGCGAGCGGTGAGCGCCACCTCGAAGCCGGCGACGGCCTCCAGGTGGCGCGACATGCGGAGCGCGCCCGCGTCCACCGGGTCGGTTCCGATCGCGCGGGAGAGGTCGATGACGAGGGACTTCGCCGCGTCGTCATCGGAGGCGACGAACGTCTGCGGCGCGGGGCCGCCCTCGGGCGCGGGAAGCGCGAGCAGTTCGGCGTAGACGGTGTTGAACGCCTTGACGACGCGCGCTCCCGGCGCGGCCTCGGCGATGCGCTCGGCGAGTGACGGACCTCCGGCGAGCCTGCTCTCCCAGTGCGGAGGATCGAGCGGGTTGCCGAGGTCGATCAGCACGGTGCCGGCGAGCACATCGCGCAGGCACGCCACGGTCTCGATGGCGACCGGGTCGTGGACTGCCACCACCACGACCTCGCAGCCCGCCGCGTCCCGGTGGTCGCCGCCGACGATCCGGCCCGCGGCATCCGCACGGGACGCGAAGGCGGCCGCGTCCGCCATCGTCCCCATCTCCGCGGCGACCGCCCGCGACCGCTCCGCGTCCCGGCTCCCGACCACCACCGCGTGCCCCGCCACTGCCAGCCGCGCGCCGAGGGCCCGCGTCATCGGTCCGCTGCCGAGGAAGCCGACGCGCATCCCGGTCACTCCTCGTCGGCGAGGACGATCTGGATGCCCGCCTCGCGCAGCTTCTCCAGCTCGGTCGGGTCGGCGCTGGAGTCGGTGATCAGCATCTCCACCTGGCCCACCTCCGCCATCTGCGCCAGGGCGACGTTCCCGATCTTCGAGCCGTCGGCGACGACGACCGTGCGCTGCGCCTTCGCGACCATCGCGCGGTTGGTGCGGGCCTCTGTCTCGTCGTGCGTCGTCACACCGGCGGTCGCGCTGATGCCGTCCGCGCCGAGGATGGCCGTCCCCACGTTGACTGCGTTGAACGTGCTCTCCGCGAGCGCGCCCACCAGCTCCAGCGACTGCGGCCGCAAGAAGCCGCCCGTCATCGCCACCCGCACGCCCGCGTACCCGGAGAGCAGGTTGGCGATGGTGAGCGAGTTCGTCACCACGGTGATGTCGCGGTGGTTCGCGAGCGCGCGGGCGACGCTCGCGGTCGTCGTCCCGCCGCTGAGCGCGACCACGTACCGCTCGGACGGGAGGCGCCGCACCATCGCCCGCGCGATCAGGCGCTTCGCCTCCTGGAACCGGGTGTCCCGCAGCGCGACCGGGATCTCGCTGCCGCGCTCCAGCGCGGACGCTCCGCCGTGCGTGCGCACGATGAGGTTCTGGTCGGCCAGGTCGGAGAGGTCGCGGCGCGCGGTCGCCGCCGAGATGCCGAGCTCGTCGGAGATGTCCGCCAGCGCAACGGTGCCGCGCTCGGAGACGAGGTCGAGGATCGCGACCAGACGCTCCGCGCGCCGGCCGGTGGTGACGCGGGCGATCAGTGATTCGGTGGTCGGAGAGAGCACGGGGGCTCCTTTCGCTGGTCGGACCGCGAAGTGATCAATCGATGTGATCACTTTAGCCGCGATTCGCTCATTCTGTTGCGCGGAGTTGACACAGTACCGCAGGATCGCACCATGCCACAGATCGTTTTCTTGGGCGCGGGAAGCGTCGTCTTCACCCGCCAGCTGCTCGCCGACCTGTTCCGCTTCGACGACCTGCCCCCGCTGCGCATCGTCCTCCACGACATCGACGCCGAGCGGCTCGCCGTCGCGGAGGGCACCGCCCGCCAGGTCGCGGCACGGTTCGGCAGGGAGGCCGACATCGCCGCGACGCTCGACCGCCGCGAGGCGCTCACCGGCGCGGACTTCGTGATCAACATGATCCAGGTGGGCGGCATCGACGCCACCCGCGTGGACCTCGAGGTCCCCGCGGCCGCGGGCCTGCTGCAGACCATCGGCGACACCACCGGCGTCGGCGGCGTCTTCCGCGGCCTGCGCACCTTCCCCGTCCTCAGCGGGATCGCCGCCGACAGGACCGAGCTGGGCCCGGACGCCTGGTTCCGCAACTACACGACCCCGATGGCGATGAACGTGTGGTGGCTGTCCGGCGTCGCCCCGAGCATCAAGACCGTCGGCCTCTGCCACAGCGTCTACTGGACGGTGCACGACCTGTGCGAGCTGATCGGCGTCCCGATGGAGGGCACCCACTACCGCGCCGCCGGCGTGAACCACCAGGCGTGGCTGGTCGAGTGGTCGCGCGACGGCCAGGACCTCTACCCGCTGCTGCGCGAGGCGATCGAGAAGGACCCCGAGCTGCTGCGCCGCGTGCGCGTCGAGATCTTCCGCCGCATCGGCTTCTACCCGACCGAGACCAGCGAGCACTCCTCGGAGTACCTCGACTGGTTCCTGCGCTCGCCGGAGCAGATCGAGCGGTTCCGGCTGAACCCGCTCGAGTACATCGGCATCTCGGAGGAGAACGTCGCCGAATTCGAGCACGCCAAGGCCGCACTCGCCGCCGGCGACGAACTGGAGCTGGAGGAGGGTGCCGCCGAGTACGCGCCGCAGGTCATCCACTCCATCCTCACCGGCACCGAGCGCATCATCCACGCGAACGTCGTCAACCGCGGGCTCATCGACAACCTGCCGCAGGGCGCGGTCGTGGAGGTGCCGAGCCGGGTGGATGCGGACGGCGTCCACCCGCTGCCGTTCGGCTCCATCCCGGTGCAGGGCGCGGCGCTCAACCGCACCTACCTCTCGGTCGCCGAGCTCGCCATCGAGGCCGCCCGCACCGGCGACCCCGAGCTCGTGCGGCGAGCGGTCCTCACCGACCCGAACGCCTCCTCGTCGCTCACCCCGGAGCAGATCTGGGCGCTCTGCGACGAGCTGACCACCCGCCACGCGGCCCTGCTGCCCGTGGCGCTCGGCGGCACGCTGGAGACGGCGCCGGAGTACGCGAAGTGACGCTGCGTCCCACCGCCGAGCTCGTCGGCGCGGCCCGCGCGGCCGGCACCGCGCTCGGCGCCTTCAACGTGCTCTCGCTCGACCACGCGGAGGCGGTCGCCGCCGGCGCTTCCGCCGCGGGTGCGCCCGCCCTGCTGCAGCTCAGCCAGAACGCCATCGCGTTCCGCGGCGGCCCCGAGCCGCTGCTCGCCGCCTGCCGGGAGATCGCGGCCGCGTCGCCGACGCCGCTCGGCATCCACCTCGACCACATCGAGGACAGGGAGCTGGTGGACCGCGTGCTCGCCCGGGCGGCGGAGCTGGGCGTCGGCTCGATCATGTTCGACGCGTCGACGCTCGACTACGAGGCCAACGTCGCCGCCACCCGCGAGGTGGCCGAGCGCGCGCACGAGGCCGGCGTCTGGGTGGAGGCGGAGCTCGGGGAGATCGGCGGCAAGGACGGCGCGCACGCGCCCGGCGTCCGCACCGACCCCGGCGAGGCCGCCGCGTTCGTCGCGGCGACGGGCGTGGATGCGCTCGCCGTCGCGGTGGGCAGCTCGCACGCGATGCTCGACCGCTCGGCGCGCCTGGACATCCCGCTCATCGAGCGGCTGGCGGAGGCCGTGCCGGTGCCGCTGGTGCTGCACGGCTCCTCGGGGGTGCCGGACGACGAGATCGCGCGCGCGGTGGCGGCGGGGATCCGCAAGGTGAACGTCGGCACTGCGCTGAACATCGCGTGGACGGGCGCGCTGCGCGAGCAGCTCGCCGCACAGCCGGAGGCGGTCGACCCCCGGAAGTACACCCGGGCGCCGCGCGCGGCGATCGGGGACCTGGTGGCGGCGTTCTGCGACGTCGTCGCGCCCGCGGCCACGCCCGCAACCGCATCGATCCGGTAGCAAACACGCAAACAATCAACCCGGCTGAGCGATATGCGCATTTCGATTGTCAATCGCTCAACGCCCACCAAGGATAGAGCCAGCGCACGGCGGAAGCGCCGCAACGCTCAGAGACCCACAGGAGCACCTTCGTGACACTGACCTCCCGCGAGATCGCCAGCCAGCCCGAGATCTGGCGCACCGCCCTCGAGACCCGCGCCGAGCAGGCCGACGCGCTGCTCGCCCTCCCCGGCTCGCGCGTCCTCGTGCTCGGCTGCGGAACCTCCGCGTTCCTCGCCGAGTCGTACGCCGCCCTCCGCGAGCGCGCCGGCCTCGGGATGACCGACGCCGCGTACGCGTCCGAGCCGTGGACGTGGCGCGACTACGACGCCGTCGTGCTGCTCAGCCGCTCCGGCACCACCACCGAGGTGATCGACGTGCTCGACATCATCCCGGAGGGCGTCCGCACGATCGCCGTCACCGGCGTCGCCGACTCCCCGCTCGCGGAGCGCTCCGACGACGTGCTGCTGCTCGACTTCGCCGACGAGAAGTCCGTGGTGCAGACCCGCTTCCCGACCACCTTCCTGCTGCTGGCCAGGCACGCGCTCGGCGAGGACGTCTCCGGGCTCCCCGCCGAGGCCGAGGCGCGGCTGACCGCTCCGCTCGGCATCGACACCGCGGCGCTCTCGCACTTCGTCTACCTCGGCAGCGGCTGGACCTACGGGCTCGCGCAGGAGGCGGCGCTCAAGATCCGCGAGGCGGCCCAGGCCTGGTCCGAGTCCTACCCGGCGCTCGACTACCGGCACGGCCCGCTCGCCGTGGCCGACGAGCGGTCGATCGTGTGGATCCTCGGCCCGGCCGAGCCCAGCCTGGTCGCGGACATCGAGCGCACCGGCGCCCTGGTCCGCACCTCGACGGGCGACCCGCTCGTGGAGCTCGCCGACGCCCAGCGCCTCGCTGTCGCCATCGCCGAGCAGCGCGGACTCGACCCCGACAACCCCCGCCACCTGACCCGGTCGATCGTGCTCGGCTGACCGGGACCTCCCCACACCCCACACCGGTACCCGAGAAGAGGAAACGACGATGAAGTCCCCATTCCGAAAGCGGATGCTCCGCACCACCGGCGCCGTCGCGGCCGCGGCCGTCCTGGCCGCGCTCGCCGGCTGCAGCGGCTCGCAGGGCGCGACCACGCTGGACCCGAAGGCGAAGGTCACCATCCAGGTGTGGTCCGGCCAGGCCGACGCGGCCGAGAAGATCATCGAGTCGCTCGGCAAGGAGTTCGAGAAGCTCCACCCGAACGTGACCGTCGACCTCTCGCCGGGCGCGTCGTCCACCGACCAGCTGCTGCAGAAGCTGTCCGCCGGTTTCGCCGGGGACCAGTACCCGGACGTGTCGTACGCGTTCGGGTCCTGGGCGGGCCAGCTGGAGTCCTCCGGCCGCACCCTGGACATCACCGACCAGGTGAAGAAGCCCGACGTGAAGTGGGACGAGTTCACCGAGGCCGCGCGCGGCACCGCGCAGCCGAGCGGCAAGAAGACGATCGGCTTCCCGGCCGTCGTCGACAACATCGGGCTGCTGTACAACAAGACGCTGTTCGACAAGGCCGGGCTCAGCTACCCGACCGCCGACTGGACGTGGGACGACTTCCGTTCGGCCGCCAAGAAGCTCACCGACCCGGCCAACCACATCTACGGCTACGGCTACTCGGTCTCCGGCAGCGAGGAGACCACCTGGCAGTTCTGGCCGCACCTGTGGCAGAACGGCGGCAGCATCCTCAACAAGGACGCGACCAAGGCCGAGTTCGCCTCCCAGGCCGGTGTCGACGCCCTGACCTTCCTGCGCTCGATGGCGGTGGACGACAAGAGCGTCTACCTTGACCAGACCGACACGAAGTTCGGCCAGCTGTTCACCAGCAACCGCATCGGGATGATCACCTCCGGCCCGTGGCAGCTGTCCGACCTGAAGACGGGCGGCACCGACTACGGCGTTGTGCCGCTTCCCGGAACGGACGGCGACCACCAGACCGCGTCCGGCCCCGACATCTGGGCACTGTTCGACCACAAGGACGCCAACCGCGCCTACTGGGCCACCCAGTTCGCCCAGTGGCTCACCTCGGCGGAGCAGGACGAACGGTTCAACGTCGCGCTCGGCAACCTGCCGCTGCGCAGCTCGGAGGCCGACTCGGAGGCGGTGAAGAAGGAGGCGTCCGAGTACCCCGGCTACGAGGTGTTCGTCGCCAACTCCGCCAACGTGAAGAACACGCGGCCCACCACGACCGGCTACGCCGGCCTCTCGGTGGCGATCGGCAAGGCGATCTCGTCGGTCCTGCAGGGCGACGGCGAGCCGAAGGCGGCGCTGGAGAAGGCGGCCACCGCGGCGGACACGGCCCTCACGAAGAAGTAGCGGCCGCCGATGGCAGACAACATCGCACCGACGCTCGGCCGGCCGGGCGCGTCCACGGACGCGTCCCGGTCGCGCCGGGCGCGCCGCCGCCAGGGGCTGCTCTCCTCGCTCACCGGATGGGGGTTCGTCGCCCCGGCGACCATCATCATCCTCGGCCTTTCGATCTTCCCCGCGCTCTGGGCGTTCGTCCTCTCCTTCCAGAGCTGGGACGGGTTCAGCGAGGCCACCTGGGTCGGCGGCGATAACTACGCCAACCTGATGACGGACGCCGACTTCGGCAACGCCGTGCTGAACACCATCGGCTTCACGCTGCTGTTCGTGCCGGCCTCCGTGCTGCTCGGGCTGTTCCTCGCGGTCGCGCTGAACCGCCGGATCCGCTGGATGGGCTTCTACCGCACCGCGATCTTCGTCCCGTTCGTGGCCTCCGCCGCCTCCACGGGCATCCTGTCCACGTATCTGTTCAGCCCGCAGTTCGGCCTGGTGAACAACGTCCTGCGCGTGCTGCACCTGCCGCAGCAGGGCTGGCTCGACGACCCCAAGCAGGCGATGCTCGTGATCGCCATCATGTCGCTGTGGGGGTCGGCGGCGTTCACCACGGTGATCTACCTGGCGGCGCTGCAGGACGTCCCTGCCGACCTGATCGAGGCGGCCCGCATCGACGGCGCCAACCGGTGGCAGACGTTCTGGCGGATCGTCTGGCCGCAGCTCGCGCCGGTGACCGTGTTCGTCGGCATCTGGCAGACGATCCAGGCCATCCAGCTGTTCGACCTCGTCTACACGACGACGCGCGGCGGGCCTCTGGATGCGACCAAGACGATCGTCTACTTCCTCTACGACAAGGCGTTCCACGCCCTGGAGTTCGGCTACGGGTCGGCCGCCGCCTACGTGCTGTTCGCGGTCACCCTGCTCATCACGATCGGCGTCGTCGTCTTCCAGCGGCGCCGGGGCTCGGAGGCGTTCTGATGGCCACGGTTCTCGACGAGGTCTCCCAGGCCTCCACCCAGGTCGCGCGCGAGACCGCGAGCAGGCCGGGAAAGCGCAGCAGGATGAGCGGCTGGCATTTCGTGCTGTTCCCGATCGCCATCCTGTTCCTGGTGCCGTTCCTGCAGATGGCGCTCGCGTCGTTCTCGCCGGCCAAGGAGCTGGTGGCGTTCCCGCCGCCGTTCATCCCGTCGCACTTCACTCTCGACGGCTACATCAAGCTCTTCGGGCAGACCGACATCCTGCTCTGGCTCGGCAACACGGTCATCGTCTCGGCGACCGCGATCGTCTCGAACCTCGTGCTGTGCTCGCTCGCCGGCTACGGGTTCGCCCGGCTGCGGTTCCGGGGGCGCAATTTCGGCTTCCTGATGATCCTCGCGACCATCATGATCCCGACGCAGCTGCTGATGATCCCCACGTACATCCTGTTCGCCAGGCTCGGCCTGCTGAACGGCCTGGGCGCCGCGATCGTGCCGTGGCTGGCGACCGCGTTCGGCATCTTCCTGATGCGGCAGTTCTTCCTGTCCCTGCCCGCCGAGCTGGAGGAGGCCGGCGCGATCGACGGCTGCAACCGCTGGCAGATCTTCTTCCGCATCGTGCTGCCGCTCGCGCGCCCGGCGCTGGCGACGCTCGCGATCTTCACGCTGCTCGGCGCGTGGAACGACCTGGTCTGGCCGCTCATCGCGATCAACAACCAGTCCGCGTTCACGCTGCAGCTGGGCATCGCAAACTTCCAGGGCGCGCACCAGACCGACTGGAGCCTGATCATGGCGGGCAACGTGATCGCCACGCTGCCGCTGATCCTGTTCTTCCTGTTCGCGCAGCGCCAGTTCATCGCGACCATGACGTTCTCCGGACTGAAGGGATGACCGGCATCGACGCCTTCGACAACCGTGTTGATGTGCTGGTGGTGGGGGACGCGAACCCCGACCTGCTGCTGACCGGGGACACGGTGCCGCGGTTCGGCCAGGCCGAGCAGCTGCTCGACGCGGCGGACCTGCTGCTCGGCGGCAGCGCGGCGATCGTCGCGTGCGGCCTCGCCCGGCTCGGGATGCGCACCGCGCTCGCCGCCGTGGTCGGCGACGACCAGTTCGGCGTGTTCGTGCGCGGCAGGCTGGCCGACGGGGGAGTGCTGGACCGCGAGGTGCGGACCAGCCGGACGCTGCCGACCGGCATTTCCGTGGTGCTGTCCGAGCCGTCGGACCGCGCCATCCTGACCCTGCCCGGCACCATCCCGACCCTGACGGCGGGCGCGGTGCGCGGCGCCGTCGACCGGCTGCGTCCCCGGCACGTGCACGTCGCCTCCTACTTCCTGCAGCCGGGCCTGGCCGCCGACCTGCCCGTGCTGCTCGCCGAGCTCGCGGCCGAGGGGATCACCCTCAGCCTGGACACGAACTGGGACCCCGCCGAGCGCTGGACCGGCCTGACCGACGTCCTCTCGCGCATCGACGTCTTCCTGCCGAACCGCGAGGAGGCCCTGGCCATCGGCTCCGCCGTGATCGGCCGCCGCACGAACGACCTGGACGAGGCGTCCTGCGCGCTGTCCGCCCTGGGCTGCCGGGTCGTGGTGAAGGCGGGAGCGGAGGGCGGCATCGTCTACGAGGACGGTGCGCGCGTCGCCGCTGCCCCGGGTCTGGTCGTGGACGTGGTGGACACCACCGGCGCGGGCGACAGCTTCGACGCCGGCTACCTGGCGGCGACGCTGCGCGGCGTCGAGAGCGAGGAGGAGCGCCTCCGCTGGGCGGCTGTCGCCGGCTCCCTCTCCGTTCGCGGCCGCGGCGGCACCGGCGCCCAGGCCACCCTGGAGGAGCTGGCCGGCGTCCTCGCCTGACCCGCGCCCCGCGCTGCCGCGAGCGGTCGCGAGCGGTCGCGACACGCCGCTACACGCGCGCGGAAACGGCGAGTCGTGACCGCTCGACCGTGAACGGCTGCCTACCCCAGCCCGAAGAAGAAGATGCCGAGGCCGACCGCCGCGCAGATCCCGGCGACGATCCAGAACCGCACGACGATCGTCACCTCCCGCCAGTTCAGCAGCTCGAAGGTGTGGTGGATGGGCGTCATCAGGAACAGCCGCCGGCCGCGCGTCGCCTTGAAGAACGCGCGCTGCAGGATGACCGACCCGGCCTCGATCACGAAGAGGCCGCCGATGAGGATGAGCAGCAGCTCGGTGTGGGTCTCGATCGCGAGGGCGCAGAGCGCGCCGCCGAGGCCGAGGGAGCCGGTGTCGCCCATGATGATCTTCGCCGGGTTGGTGTTCCACCAGAGGAAGCCGACGAGCGCCCCGCAGATCGACGCGGCCACGATCGCGAGGGAGAGCGGGTCGGCCGTCGTGTAGCAGCGGCTGAGCCCCTCCAGCTGCGACCCTACCGAGCAGGCCTGGCTGAACTGCCAGAACCCGATGAACACGTACGCGCCGATCGAGATCACCGAGGCGCCGGTGGCGAGGCCGTCCAGCCCGTCGGCGAGGTTCACCCCGTTCGTCGAGGCGGCCGCGAGCAGGTTGACCCAGAGGATGTAGAGGACGATCCCGACCAGTGGGACGCTCGTCGCGATGCGGGCGAGGTCGAGCGCTGGGACGTCGCGGATCGTCGAGATCGCCGTGGACGCCGCGGTCTCCCCGTCCGCGTTCGGGATGGTGATGGCGAGGATCGCGTAGAGCGTCCCGACGATCAGCTGCCCGGCGACCTTCGACCAGCCGCCGAGCCCGAGGCTGCGCTGGTTGCGCACCTTCAGGTAGTCGTCCACGAAACCGACCGCGCCCATCCCGATCAGCATGAGCAGCACGAGCAGGGAGGACGGCGTGATCCCCTCGCCGCCGTTCAGGATGCCCGCCGTGAAGAAGCCGAACAGAGTGGCGAGGATGATGACGATGCCGCCCATCGTCGGGGTGCCACGCTTGACGTGGTGCGACTGCGGACCGTCGTCCCGGATGAACTGGCCGAGCTCCAGCCTCCTGAACAGTCGGATGAACGCCGGCGTCAGCGCCAGCGAGAAGATCAGCGCGAGCCCGCCGGCGGTCAGAAGTGTCCCCACTCCAGCTATCGTGGCAGGCCGCGCGTCCCTCGCCGAATCCGGGCCCCGCGGGTCGGCGGAGCGTAGATTCGTCGGGTGCGGCCCCGGCCGCACAGAGTGGAGGACTCATGGCAGCCGCGCCCGGTTGGTACCCGGACCCGTACGGAGGTGCCGGCCTGCGCTGGTGGGACGGAGTGCAGTGGACGCAGCACGTCGCCGGGCCCGTGACGGCTGCCGCCGCCTACGCTCCCGCCGCCGGCCCGGCCGCCCGCCGTCCGCTCCCCGAGGGGACGCCGGTCTACACGCCCTGGATCTGGCTGGTGACGCTGCTTCCGCTGGTGAACGCGGTCATCCTGTTCACCTACCGCCCGTTCGACGGCTACACGCGGATGTTCGCGGACCCCCAGCATCCCGTCGTCCCGGACCCGGTTTCCCTGCTCGGGGGCCCGCTGTTCCTGGTGGGGACGGCCGTGAGCTGGATCGCACTGGCGCTGACGGTGGTCTTCGCCTGGCTCGACTACCGCGAGCTGACCCGCCGCGGCGTCGAGCGCCCGTTCCACTGGGCCTGGTCGTTCCTGGCGTCGATCGTCTATGCGATCGGCCGCTCGGTGGTCGTCCGGAAGGTCGCGGGCGGCCGCGGCGCCGCCCCGATCGCGGCCTCGATCGTCGTGCTGGCGCTGACCATCGTCGCCTCGCTCGCGATGATCCTGATCATCTTCGGCACCCTCATGCAGAGCATCCCCGCCGTGAGCGGCGTCGGCACCTGACGGCTCCGGACGCGCATGGACGAACCGCCCGATTCGTTACGTTATGATGGCTCTCGTGCGTCCGTTCGCGGCCGCGCAAGGAGACGTCGCATAGTCAGGCCTAGTGCACCACCCTGCTAAGGTGGAGTCCCCGATAGGGGACCGAGGGTTCAAATCCCTCCGTCTCCGCCAGTCGATCTCCCGGGACATACGTCGGTCGTGCGCGTCGGAGATCAACTGGCGACTGCCGGTGCGGAAACACTCAGGTCACTGTTGACCAAGCCGCCTGCCGGCGGCGCAGTACCCACCTCGTGAAAGCGCACAAATTCAACTGCCGCCGCTAGCGACGTCGGCACCTCAGCTAACGCGCGCCGATCGGACCGATTCCCGGGTAAGCGCGAACACCGAAAATCGAGGTTCTCAACTCATCTCGCATTTGAACGAGCTCGCCGTAGCCTCCTTCTCGGGTGTCATCGCGGCGGATCGTGAAGGCAGAATTCGGCAGATGCGAGAACTGGGCGTCGACCGCCTGCTTTAGGAGGTGCTCGTAGAAGGCGACGATGAGTTGGGAGCGTTGGCGTGTGTTCTCATCACTCGGGAAGCACACGACGTCGGCCAGCTGATGTTCTAGCTCAGCCAGCCGAACACGTATCTTGAGTCCATCGCGAGCGTCCGACTGACGCGGGCCGGACGCCTCTTTCCAGCGGGCGAGTAAAGCATCAGCCTGCGCAGCTGCGTCCAGCAATTCATCCAGCAGCTGAAGCAGCTCTTGAGGATCTGGGGTCGCCGAGACAAGCTCTTCTCGGGACCTCGCCTCCACAAGCTCACGCAGACGTCGCGCCATGTTCTTGCTCCCTCGCACAGATCTGGTGATCGGACAATAGCGCTCGGTTGGTATTCAGACCAGGGCCAATCGGGGACTGAGTACACACGTCCTGACTTGAGCTAGTAATTGTTGACACCCAGTTCGGCTTCTCCATACGTCGCCCTCATTGGCACAAAGCCGAACGGAACAGGGCAGAGCGGCGACCGAGCATGCTCGAACGCATAGACTCCTTCGTGGCAGGTGCTCCGAACGGACAACGCCTGGTCGCAACGATGCATTGAGCCTCATTGGGGGACACAAAGAAGTGAGCATCTCCGAGACGCACGCGTCGCAGGCATCTCCACGCCACATCTGGTATTTCGTTCTGTTGGGCGTTGATGTAGCGACCGCCATAATTTTGTTCGGTACGCTGCCGCGCCAGTTCGCGGGTCTTGCCTTGGTCGGGGGAGCGCTGCTCGTGGTTCTGATCGACCTGATCGCTCGTCGATCTTCAGAGTCGCCCTTGAGGCCTCCGTTGAGCCGAGCAGCCGTCACGTACCTGATCGTGCTCGGTGTCTGTCTTCTCTTAGCAATTGGCCTTGTCTGGGGTGTTGTTTGGCCCAGCAATGCGGACTGGTTGCTCTGGGTTCTTGCCGTGGCACTCTTCCTGCTCACGGCAGGCGGGGCCTTCGTGAGGAGCGGGCGCGCGCCGCGCAAGTCGGCCACATCTGTGGCAGCTCGCTGAGGCGAGGCGCCCGCGTAGTGGTCGCCTAGAAGGAAACGCAGGAGGCCACGATCCCGGCGGCCGTCCCCGACCTCGGAGCGTTCGGCTGGGCCCTGGCCGGCGTCGCTCTCGTCGCAGGAGTCGTGGTGGGAAGTCGCGCAGCCACGCGGTTCAGGGCGCGCTGGGCTCGGACAGCCGTGATCGCGATCGCCTTCGCGGGAGCCGGTGTTGCGCTCGTCAGCGGGATCGTTCAGCTCGCTGAGAGCCGGGCGGCTCTGCACTGCTGGAGCGCGGCGCCTGGTCCCGTGCGTCCTTCCACAGCGAGAACAGCTCAGCCGACACCTCCGGCGCGGCCACCAGGACGCCGC
>NZ_JBQCGZ010000114.1:0-32075 GCF_051955155.1 Leifsonia sp. | reverse complement strand
CCTCCCGCCGCCGCCGGGGGGAGCGTGGGGTCAGACCCACCGCGTATTACGAAGATTCTCTGCTTACTCGGCCGTTTCGGGGCCATTTTCTGCGTACTCGGGTCGTGGGATGTGGGTAAGTTGGCTAGTGCGGGTCGCCCGCACCGAATGCGAAGGAGCGCCTGATGAACACTCCGGACGTCCTCGGTTGGGTCCTCATCGTCCTCGGCTTCGTGGCACTGGCGGCGTGGCTGACCTTCATCGTGATCGCCGCGGTGCAGGTCGTCCGCTCGAGCCGGATGGAGTACGCGAGCAAGCTGCTCTGGATTGCCGCCCTGGTGGTCTTCCCGCTGCCCGGCGTCGTCGCCTGGTATGCCGTCGGCGACCGCACCCGGCGGATCGAGAACGCCGTGCACAGCCGTTTTCGCTGAACCGAGCCTGCACCGGGTCCGACGCGGCGACTCCAGGAGATCGTCGTCGCAACCGGGCACGACACGTTCGCCGTCGCCGGCTGTGCTCTCCGGGCGGCGGCCGCGCGACCGATAGCCTCGGGAGCATGCGCAGCCTCTACCCGGAGATCGAGCCGTACGACAGCGGGATGCTGGATGTCGGCGACGGACAGCAGGTGTACTGGGAGACCAGCGGCAACCCGGACGGGAAGCCCGCGGTGTTCCTGCACGGCGGCCCCGGCGGAGGCACCACGCCCGCCCACCGCAGGCTGTTCGACCCCGAGCGCTACCGCATCGTGCTGTTCGACCAGCGCAACTGCGGGAAGAGCCTGCCGCACGCGAGCGACGCAGAGGCCGACCTCGCCGCCAACACGACCTGGAACCTGGTCGCCGACATGGAGCGGCTGCGCGAGCACCTCGGCATCGAGCGCTGGCAGGTCTTCGGCGGCTCGTGGGGGAGCGCCCTGGGCCTCGCCTACGCCGAGACGCATCCCGAGTGCGTGACCGAGCTCGTGCTGCGCGGCATCTTCACGCTGCGTCCGCACGAGCTGGACTGGTTCTACGAGGGCGGCGCGGCCGCGCTCTTCCCCGACCTGTGGGAGGGCTTCCTCGAGCCGGTGCCCGCGGAGGAGCGCGGCCACCTCATCCGCGCCTACAGCCGGCTGCTCGCCGACCCCGACCCCGCCGTGCACGGACCGGCCGCCGTCGCCTGGTCGCGCTGGGAGTCGTCCACGATCACGCTGCTGCCGCGGCCCGAGGTGGTCGCGAGCTTCACGGAGGAGAAGTACGCCGTCGCCTTCGCGCGCATCGAGAACCACTACTTCGTCAACGGCGGCTGGTTCGAACCGGAGCAGCTGATCCGCGACGCGCACCGGCTGGCGGACATCCCGGGCGTCATCGTGCAGGGCCGCTACGACGCCTGCACGCCGCCGATGACCGCGTGGGACCTGCACCGTGCGTGGCCGCAGGCGGAGCTGCGGATGATCCCGGATGCGGGCCACGCGTACGACGAACCCGGCATCCTGGACGCGCTCATCGAGGCCACCGACCGGTTCGCCGACCGATGACGGCGCTGCTCACGAACGTGCGGCCGTGGGGCGGCGCCGCGAGCGACATCCTGATCGAGGACGGCACGATCGCGGCCATCGAGCCGCACCTGCCCGCGCGCGCGTCGGGCGACGCGATCGACGGCCGCGGGCTGCTCGCGCTGCCGGGGTTCGTCAACGCGCACGCGCACCTCGACAAGAGCTGGTGGGGCAAGCCGTGGGTGAGCTACGGCGGCGAGGCGACGACGCAGGGCCGCATCGCGCACGAGCGGGCGCACCGCGACGAGCTCGGCATCCCGAGTCCCGACGCCACGAGCGCCCTGCTGCGCGCCCTCGTCGCCCAGGGCACGACCGCGTTCCGGTCGCACGTGGATGTCGACCTCGGCGTCGGCCTGCGCGGGATCGCGGTGGTGCGGGAGGCCGTCGCGGGCCTCGGGCTGCCGGTCGCGCTGGAGATCGTCGCGTTCCCGCAGGACGGCGTGCTGCGCCGTCCGGGGGTCCTCGACCTGCTGGACGCGCGGCGGCGGAGGGCGCAGACCACATCGGCGGCCTGGACCCGGCGTCCATCGACAGGGACCCGGTCGGTCAGCTCGACGGCCTGTTCGGCATCGCCGACCGGCGCGGCGTCGGCATCGACATCCACCTGCACGACGGCGGCGAGCTGGGCGCGTTCCAGTACGAGCTGATCATCGAGCGCACCCGCGCGCTCGGCCTCGGCGGCCGGGTGAACGTGGCGCACGGCTTCGCGATCGGCGAGCTGCCGCCCGCGCGTCAGCAGGCGCTCGTCGAGGGGATGCGCGAGGCCGGGGTGTCGATCACGACGGTCGCGCCGATCAACGCGCCGCGGCTCCCGCTGCGGCTGCTGCGCGACGCCGGGATTCCGGTCGGGCTCGGAACGGACGGCATCCGCGACCTGTGGGGGCCCTACGGAGACGGCGACATGCTGCGGCTCGCGACCAGGCTCGCCCAGCTCTCCGGCGCGCGCCGGGACGAGGAGCTGACCGAGGCGGTGCGCATCGCGACCAGCGACGCCGGCGCGTTCGTCGGCCGTCCCGTGCACGACCTCGTCGCCGGGGCGCCGGCGGACGTCGTGCTCGTGGACGCGCAGAACGTCCCGGAGGCGCTGGTCGCGGCGCCCGCGCGCGAGCTGGTGCTCGTCGGCGGCGTCCCGGTCTGAGCCGGCGGCCTCAGCCGGCCAGCGCGGCCAGCGCCTGGCGCAGCTGGGTGGACGACGTCGTCATCGTGTAGGGGAAGTAGACGACCTCGACGCCGACGGCCGCGAACTCGCGCTCCAGCCGCAGGCCCTTCTCGGTGCCGCGCCAGTCGTCGCCCTTGAAGAACACGTCGAAGCGCAGCTCGCGCCAGGTGTCCAGCTTGTCCGGCACCGTTTCGGCGACCGCCTCGTCCACGTACTCGATGCTCCGCACGATCTCCAGCCGCTCGGCCAGCGGGATGACCGGGTCGACGCCCTTCGTCAGCCGCAGCATCTCGTCCGAGACGACTCCCGCGATCAGATGGTCGCACTGGCTCTTCGCGTGCTTGAGGATGTTCAGGTGTCCGATGTGGAACAGGTCGAACGCTCCTGCTGCGTAGCCGACGCGAACGGTCACGGGTCGCCTCCTTCGGGTTGAGGGATTCTCACCTATTGTCCACATAAAGTGAGGAGTTGTCACTACTGCCGCCGACCGCGGCCCGCTTGTCACCCGAACGGGGTGGGAGCGAAGGGGTGTTTGTTGAGACTTTCTCAACTAGACTGCCCGCACGGCCCGACCGCCGCAGGGAAGCCCGATCCCGAACCGGGTTCCGTGCTGTCCGGGTCGCAGTGAGAGACCTGGAGGGGACAGATGACGATCGACGACAGCTCCACGTCGTACGGCGAGATCGTGCGCCGGCTCGCGGGAGCGCAGAAGGTCTCGTTGCCCGGCTCTCCCCCCTACTCCGTCTACGTCAACCGCAAGGTGGGCCGCCTCATCGCCGCGTGGGCCTACCGCGCCGGCCTCACCCCGAACGCCGTGACCGCCGTTTCGGCGACCCTGACCTTCGCCGGCATCCTGTGCATCGCGCTCGTGCCGCCCGCGCCCTGGACCGGCATCCTGGTCTGGCTGCTGCTGGCGCTCGGCTACGCGTTCGACTCTGCGGACGGCCAGGTCGCGCGGCTGCGCGGCGGCGGCTCCCCGGCGGGCGAATGGCTGGACCACGTGGTGGACGCCGCCAAGCTCTCGAGCCTCCACATCGCCGTCGCCATCGCCATGTTCCGCTTCTTCGCGCTGCCGTCGGCGTGGTGGCTGCTGCTCCCGCTCCTCTATACGGTCGTCTCCGCCGTCACGTTCTTCGGGATGATCCTCAACGACCTGCTGCGCCAGGCGCGCGGCGGCGGCGCGGCCCGCCGGCCGGGCGCCCGCTCCGCCGCCCACACGATCCTGCTGCTGCCGACCGACTACGGCATCCTCTGCTTGGTGTTCGTGCTGCTCGGCTGGCCGATGGTCTTCACCATCGCCTACGGCCTCTTCTTCATCGCCAACCTCGGAGCTCTCGCGCTCGCGCTCCCGCGCTGGTTCGGGCAGATGAAGCAACTCGGGAAGGAAAGCTGATGTCAACGCACGAGAAGCAGCCGCCGGAGCTCGGCGGGACCAGACGGACGAGGAACGTCGTCCTCCTCGCGGTCGCGGCGGTCGTCGTGATCGGGCTCGCCACGGCGGGCATCTGGTGGGGCGTCGCGAACGGCTCGGCATCGTCGCCGGTCGCCGCGGAGTCCCCGAGCAGCCCGGCCCCGGCTCCGCACTCCTCCGCCTCCCCAACCCCGTCGGCGCCGAAGCCCTCGACCGCGAAGCCGGCTCCGACCGCCACCTCCAAGCCCACCGCCCAGCCCGGAGCGGCCGGAGCGGCGCTGCCGCAGCGGGAGCCGATCGCGCTGAGCACGAAGACCACCGTCGACAAGGGCGTCACGGTGACCATGTCGAAGCTCGAGGCCGTCAAGGGCGAGGCGAGCGGTCCCGGCGAGGTTGCCGGACCCGCCATACGGTTCACGCTCGTCTTCGCCAACCCCGGCGCCGCCGCGTATGGCAGCCAGCCGATCGTCGTCAACGCCTACTACGGCCAGGACAACACCCCGGCGCTGCCATTGAGCGGACCCGGAGCGACCACCCTGGCCGCCAGCATCCCGGCGCACTCGAGCGCGTCGGCGACCTATGTCTTCACCGTGCCGGAGGACCAGCGTGGGTCCGTCACGATCACGGTGGACTATCAGGCGGGTGCGCCCGCCATCGCCTTCCAAGGCGCCGCCCCGAAGTGAGCCAGGCCCCCCAATACGGGGGATCCGGTCCTCACTCGTCCCGTTAACTGAGGTAAGCTCAGCGCCAATAAACTGAGAATTTGTCGATAAAACCCCCGAGCACCCGAAACGACGATTCTCCTCGAACCCGAACACAGGATGAAACCGTGACTGCTTCGCACGAACCTCCCGCAGGCGGCGGGACACCACAGGAGATGGCGGATCCCCCGCGCCGGAGCCGCAGGCGCCGACGCGCCGCGATCGGAATCGTCGCTGCGGCCGCAGCGATCCTGGCCTCCCTCGTCGCCGTCCAGCCTGCACTGGCCGACACCGCACCGCCCCCCGGAGATCCCGCGACGGTCAGCGCCGACCCGTTGCCCACCGTCCAGATGGACGGCGTCGCCTGGGCGGAACAGATCGTCGGCAACACGGTCTACGTCGGCGGACAGTTCGCCAACGCGCGGCCCGCGGGCGCCGCCGCTGGGACCAACCTCACGCCGCGCGCGAACCTGCTCGCCTTCGACCTCACCACCGGAGCCCTGAACACCTCGTTCAACCCCGCTCCGAACGCGCAGGTCAAGGCGTTCGCGGTCTCGCCGGACGGATCGAGGCTGTACGTCGGAGGCAGCTTCACCACGATCGGGGGCGCGACCCGCTACCGGCTCGCGGCGTTCAACACCGCGACCGGCGCGCTCATCACGAGCTTCGTGCCGATCATCAACGCGACCGTGAACGGCATCGTCGCGACGAACTCGACGGTCTACGCCGTCGGCGCGTTCGGCTCGGCAGGCAACCAGTCGCGCACGTACGCCGCGGCCTTCTCGGCGACCAACGGCGCGATCCTGCCGTGGGCACCGACCGTCGCGGGAGGCACCGCCCAGCACATCGTGATGTCGCCGGACGGCTCCAAGGTCGTCATCGGCGGCAACTTCACCTCCGTCAACGGCTCCTCCAACCCCGGGTACGGCCTCGCCGCGCTCACCCCGGACACGGCGACGCTGCTGCCGTGGAACGTCAACAACCTCATCCGCAACGGCGGCAGCCAGGCCGCGATCGAGGCGCTGCACGCCGACGCGTCCGGCATCTACGGCTCGGGCTACGTGTTCGGCTCCGGCGGAAACCTGGAGGGCTCCTTCCGGGCCGACTGGGCGAACGGCGACCTGGTCTGGGTGGAGGACTGCCACGGCGACACCTACGACATCACCGTGCTGCAGGGCGTCGAGTACGCGGTCGGGCATCCGCACTACTGCGGCAACATCGGCGGCTTCCCGCAGACCAGTCCCGACTGGACGTTCCACCGCGCGCTGGCGTTCACCACGGACGTCCGCGGCACCGTCACGAACGACCCGTACGGCTACTACAACTTCGCCGGCAACCCGCGTCCCGACCTGCTCAACTGGTTCCCGGACGTCAACACGGGTACCTACACCGGCCAGAGCCAGGGGCCGTGGAGCAACGACTCCGCCGGCAACTACCTCGTCCTCGGCGGCGAGTTCACCCGGGTGCAGGGCAAGGCGCAGCAGGGCCTCGTCCGGTTCGCCATGCCGTCGGTCGCGCCGCTGAAGATCGGCCCGCAGATCCAGACGGCCTCGTACAGCCCGAACGTCATCTCGCTCACCGAGGGGACGGCGCGGATCAGCTGGAAGACGAACTGGGATCCGGACAACAAGACGCTGACCTACGACGTCATCCGCGGCGATGCGACGGGTCACCCGATCTACACGACTCAGGTCACGACGCCGTTCTGGCAACCGAAATCGTTGGTGTTCACCGATACCGGGCAGACACCGGGCTCGACGCAGGACTACCGGATCAGGGTCACGGACCCGAACGGCAACACGATGTACAGCTCGCGGGTCTCGGTGACGATCGCCGCCTCCGGGTCCATGACGCCGTACGCCTCCAGCGTGCTGAACGCCACGCCCGAGTACTACTGGCCGCTCAACGAGAGCTCGGGGAGCAACGCCTACGACTGGGCGAACGGCAACGACGCGACCCTGAACGCCGGCGTGACCCGCTCCGGCACCGGTCCGCTGAACCCGGACAGCACGACCGCCGCGGTCTTCGACGGCGCCAGTGACGGGTTCTTCGCATCGCCCACCAACGAGGACGGAGCGAACACGTTCACCGCGCAGGCCTGGATCAAGACGACCACCACCAGGGGCGGCAAGATCCTCGGCTTCGGCAACCAGAGCACCGGCGACTCCGGCAGCTACGACCGGCACGTGTACATGGCCAACAACGGCCGCGTGTACTTCGGCGTGTACCCCGGCGGCGTTCAGACTCTGAACACCCCGACCGCGCTGAACGACGGGAAGTGGCACCAGATCACCGCGACGCTGGGCAGCAACGGCATGGTCCTCTACGTCGACGGCCTGCGGGTCGCCAGCAGGGCGGACGTGACGACGGGACAGGCGTACAACGGCTACTGGAGGGTCGGTGGTGACAACCTGAACGGGTGGACCAGCCAGCCGTCCAGCAACTACTTCGCCGGCACCATCTCCCAGGTCGCCATCTACCCGTCGGTGCTGAGCAAGCAGCAGGTCGCGTCGATGTACCAGGCTGCCGGGTACACCCTCAACGTGCCGCCGGCTCCCGCCGACGCGTACGGAGCGTCGGTGTACAAGAGCGACCCCGACCTGTACTGGCGTCTCGCCGACACCGGGACGACCGCCGCCGACTCCGGCGTCTACGGCCAGACCGGCACCTACCGGGGCATCTACACCCACAACCAGACCGGCGCCCTGATCGGCGTCAGCAACCGGGCCACCTCGTTCAGCGGGGTCAACGGGATCGCCGTCAGCAACACGCAGGTGTCGAACCCGACGACCTACTCGCTGGAGGGCTGGTTCAAGACGAACACCACGACCGGCGGCAAGCTGATCGGCTTCGGCGACGCGCAGACGGGGCTGTCGAGCAACTACGACAGGCACGTCTACATGCAGGACGACGGCCGGCTGGTCTTCGGCACCTGGACCGGGCAGGCGAACACCATCACCTCCCCGACACCGCTGAACGACAACAAGTGGCACTACGTGGTCGCCACCCAGGCGTCCGACGGCATGGTGCTCTACGTCGACGGCGTCTCGGTGGGGACCAACCCTCAGACCGGGGCCCAGGCCTACAACGGCTACTGGCGGATCGGCGGCGACAACACGTGGGGATCGAGCAGCGCGTACTTCAAGGGCACGCTCGACGAGATCGCGGTCTACTCGACCGAGCTCTCGGCGGCGACCGTCGCGAACCACTACTCGCTCGGCACCACCGGGACCCCGGCGAACCAGCCGCCCACGGCGTCCTTCACGGCGTCGTCGGCCGGCCTGATCGCCTCGGTGGACGCCTCGGCGTCGACCGACCCGGACGGGACGATCGCGGGCTACTCGTGGAACTGGGGTGACGGCTCCAGCACCACCGGCGTCACCTCGTCGCACACCTACGGCGCGGCCGGCACCTACGCGGTCACGCTGACGGTCACCGACAACGCCGGTGCGACCACGTCCAGCTCGCAGCAGGTCACGGTCGCCCCGGTGCCGAACCAGCCCCCGACGTCGTCGTTCACGGTGACGCCGAGCAACCTGACGGTGAACACGGACGCCTCGGCGTCCTCCGACCCCGACGGCTCGATCATCGGCTACGCGTGGGATTGGGGTGACGGCTCCACCGGGACCGGTGTCACCGCGAACCACACCTACGCGGCGGGTGGGACGTACACGATCACGCTGACCACGACGGACGACAGCAACGCGACCACGAGCTCCACCAAGCAGGTCACGGTCACTCCGCCGAACCAGGCCCCGACCGCGGCGTTCACGTCGTCGGCGAACTCCCTGGCGGTGAGCGTGGACGGCACCGGCTCGAGCGACCCGGACGGCACGATCGCCTCGTACGCCTGGAACTTCGGAGACGGCGGGACCGGCACCGGTGCCACCGCGTCGCACACCTACGCGGCGGGCGGGACCTACGCGATCACGCTGACCGTCACCGACAACCAGGGCGCGACGAACAGCATCACCAAGCAGGTGACGGTGGTCAAGGCGAACGTGGCCCCGACGGCGTCGTTCACGGCGAACGCGAACGGCCTGGCCGTGAGCGTCGACGGGTCCGCGTCCAGCGACCCGGACGGCTCCATCGCCTCCTACGCCTGGAACTTCGGCGACGGAGGAACGGGCACGGGAGCGACGGCGTCGCACACCTACGCGAGCGCGGGCACCTACACGGTCACGCTGACCGTCACCGACAACCAGTCGGCGACGGGCACCGCGTCAAGGTCGGTGATCGTCACTTCCGGCACGGGCACGGCGCTCGCAGCGGACGCGTTCGGCAGGACGGTCGCGAACGGCTGGGGCACCGCCGACAGCGGGGGCGCCTGGACCCTCTCCGGGACGGCGGCGAACTTCTCCGTCGGCAACGGGGTCGGCGCCATCGCGATCCCGATCGGCCAGACGCGCACCGCCCGGCTCGGCTCGGTGTCCTCCGCGGCCACCGATGTCCAGGCGTCGTTCACCGTCGACAAGGCGGCGACCGGCGGCGGTCAGTTCGCCGGGGTCATCGGCCGCCAGGTCGGCAGCACGGCGTTCATCGGCCGGGCTTGGATCAAGGCGGGAGGCGCGGTGCAGGTCCAGATCCTGGAGGGCGGCACCACCATCAAGGCGCTGAACATCGCCGGACTCACCTGGACGCCGGGCATGGTGCTCAACGTCCGGATGACGACGGTGGGCGACGGCACGACCACGACGCTGAACGCCAAGGTGTGGGACGCGTCGCAGGCCGAGCCGACGGCGTGGCAGGCGACGGCGACCAGCACCACGGCCGCCATGCAGGCCGCGGGCAGCGTCGGGATCGCGTCCTACATCTCCGGTTCGGCGACGGACGCGACGACCACGCTGAGCGTCGACAACTTCAGCGCGAAGACCGCTCAGTAGTCTGGCTCATCCAGATGGCGGGGGGTCCGGGACAGGCGAAGGCCGTCCCGGACTCCCCGCCATCCCGCGCGCACGGCCTCGGTCGAGGTGAGGAACTGCCGCCTGCCGCCCTGCAGCAGGATCTCCCACGCCACCGGCAGGGTCGCGCGGCGCCAGGCGCGCACCGTCTCCGGCGGCAGGTTCCTGGCGGCGAACAGCAGCCGGTTGCGGATGTTGTAGTAGTAATAGGTGCCGGATTTCGCCGCTCCGGCGTGCGATCCGTCCGCCCGCTGCGTTCCGCCCTCGTCGTGCACGGCCGTCGCCTCCTCGACCAGCGCGAGCGTACCGCCGGCGCGGGTGACCCGCAGGGACAGGTCGACGTCCTCCCAGTACAGGAAGTACTCGTCGGCGAACCCGCCCGCCGCATCCCACAGCCGGTCGGTGAGGAGCAGGCAGGCTCCGCTCAGCCAGGGCACGCGCTCGCCGGGGACGGTGCCGCGCCGGGCGGCGGAGCGGATGCGCCCGTCGCTGAGGTAGACGTCGGAGCCGACCGACCACGTCGATCCGTCGATGCGTCGGACGACGGGGGAGAGCATCGTCATCGGCTCGGCGACCGAGCGCGCGAGGAGCGCCTGGATGCTGGGCCGCTGGATGGTCGCGTCCGGGTTCAGCAGCAGGAACCGGCGGGCGCCGAGCTCGCGGGCGCGCGCGACCCCCACGTTCATCCCTGTGCCGAAGCCGAGATTGTCGTCCGGCTCCACCACATGCCAGCCGAGCGGCTCGGCGAGCGCGCGCAGCGCCATCCGCTCCCGGTCGGTGGAGAAATTGTCCACGACCACGATCGTCGCCTCGGGGACATCGGCGGCGACGGCCGCCAGGTTTCTCGACAGCAGCGCCGACGACCCGTAGTTCACCACCACGATCGCCAGATCGTCCGACTCGTCCGGGAGCCCTGATGCTGTCATGATGTCCATCGTGCACCACGTCGTGATCGCCGTGCTTACTTTCCGCAGGCCCGCGGACATCCGGGCGGTCCTCCCCGCGCTCGCGCGCGAGGTCGAGACCGTCGCGGAGCTGCCGTTCTCGGTGCGCATCCAAGTGGTGGACAACGACGCGGACGGGAGCGCGCGCGACGCCGTCGCCGGGCTCGCGGAGGCGCTGCCGGTGTCCATCCGCTACGCGGTGGAGCCCGTGCCTGGCATCTCGGCCGCGCGGAACCGCGCGCTGAGCGAGGCGGCGGACGACGACATCCTCATCTTCATCGACGACGACGAGCGTCCGGAGCCCGGCTGGCTCTCCGCGCTCCTGACCACCCGGCAGCTGACCGGCTCCGAGGGGGTCGTCGGCCCGGTGCGCAGCACCTTCGAGGTGCAGCCGGACGCCTGGATCGAGGCCGGCGGCTTCTTCGTGCGCCGCAGGCTGGAGACCGGGACGCCGGTCGAGGTCGCCGCGACGAACAACCTGCTCATCGATCTCCGCTTCGTGCGCGCGCACGGCCTCCGGTTCGATCTCGACTTCGGCATCACGGGCGGCGACGACACGATGTTCACGCGGGAGTTCGTGCGCGCCGGAGGTCGCATCCTCTGGTGCGCCGAGGCGATGGTCGTGGACGTGGTCCCCGCGGCGCGGATCAGTCACCGCTGGGTGATGCTGCGCGCCTTCAGCAGCGGCAACGGCTGGTCGCTCACCTCGCTGAAGCTCGCCGCGACGCCCGCCGAGCGGTGGCGCACGATCGCCGAGCTCCTGGCCGCGGGTGCCGTGCGGTTCGCGGGCGGCTGCGTGCGCGTCGTCGCCGGGATCCTGACCGGGTCGCTGCAGCATCGCGCGCGCGGCGCGCGGACGATCGCGCGGGGGCTCGGGATGCTCTCGGGGGCGGCGGGCTACCGTTACCAGGAGTACCGGCGCCGCTGAGCGGTCGCGGTCGCGTGCGACCGTGCGCCGGCCAGCTGCACGGCACGCCGGTAGGCGCCGACGTGCTCAGCGCCGACGGCCGTCCACTCGCGCGCGGACAGGTCCGGCCGGCCGGTCGGCGGGTCGTCGCGCACGGCCTCGAGCGCGTGCAGGAGCACCTCGGTGGTGAGCTCGCCGGGATAGCGCCGTACCCACGCCTCGCCCACCTCGGCCGCGAGCGCCCGGTTGACGTCGTTGTCGGGGATGAGAACGGGGCGGTCGAGAGACAGCGCGGCGAGGGTGCCGCCCGAGTTGTGCATCTCGCGGTACGGGAGGACGACGAGCTGCGCCGCCGTCGCGATCGCGACCAGTTCCTCGTCCGTGAGGAAGCCGAAGCTGAGCGAGATGCGCTCGTCGCCGGCCGCGAGAGCGGTGATGTCGGCGGCGAGCTCCGGCGTCGACGGTCGGCCGCCGATCTGCAGCGACGCATCCCGCGGCAGCCCGCGGAAGGCGGCCACCAGGCCCTCCACGTTCTTGTACCGGCGGATCAGGCCGAAGTAGCCCAGCCTCCCCGGTACGGTCGAGCGGCGCGGGACGCCCTCGAACCAGCCGCGGTAGTGGCCGTGCAGGATCGTGACCGCCTCTGCGCCCTCCGGCAGCGGGGTCAGCGGGTTGAGCGTGATCCGCAGCGTCGTGAGGCGCGCGAACCGGCCGAGCAGGAAGCGCTGCCTGCGGTTGATGCCCTCCGGCAGCTCCAGGTTGTGGACGGTCCGCACCACCGGGATGCGCAGCACGGCGAGCCGGACCAGGAGCAGCGCCGTCAGCAGCTGACGGACCAGTGCCCGCAGCGGCGTCCTGCCCTCCACCAGGATCTCCGGCCAGTGGATGTGGAAGACGTCGTAGCGGCGGGTGAGTGCGGTGCGCCACGAGAACGTCAGCAGCTCCGCGTCGCCCTGCGCGCGGATCGCCTGCGCCAGCATGACGATGTACGGGTTCGTGGTCGCGCGCGGCTCGGGGAAGGACTGCAGCACCACGATGCGTCGATCGGTCACGAGGACACCGCTTTCAGGTCGTCGCGGCCGCGTTCCAGCAGGGTCATCCCGATGAGGAGCGTCAGCAGCGTCACGGACGAGTACCAGGGGCCGAAGAACAACGACCAGAGCGTCCGCACCGCCAGGTAGATGAGCAGGGCGCTCGCGGTCCTTCTCGCGACGCTGTGCCCCAGCCCGCGCAGGATGTACCAGAGCAGAGCCGCCGAGAGCGCCAGCCCGGCGACGCCGTAGTTCGCCCACAGGTCGCCGACCATCGAGTGCAGCTCGAAGCCGGTGCCGAACATGAAGTTCTCGACGTAGCCGTTGTTGGGGTCGTAGTTGATCGCGTGCATCCCCTGTTTGGCGACGAGCACTTGGGTGGAGTCGGCGTACACCCCGGAGCCGAAGCCGAAGGGGTAGTGCTGCATGAGCGAGGCGGTGGCCGCGAGCTCCGGTCTGCCGCCGAGGATGAGCGAGCCCGACGTGTCGATCTGCGCGATGGTCCGCTGCTGGGTGGCCGCGCCGAGCGCACCGTCGACGATGAGCGACTGGCCGACGTTGTAGGCGATGGCGGACAGAAGCAGCAGCCCGAGCAGCACGCGCGCGGTGGACGCCTTCCTGGTGTGCTGCGTCGGCCGCAGCTGCCAGACGACGAGGACGCCGGTGAGCAGCAGGATCGCGAAGCCGCTGCGCGCGTCACTCGCCATCGACAGCGCGGAGAGGGCGACCACGATGACCAGCTCGACTCCGCGGCTCCTGCGGATCATGGCGATGCTCAGCGCGATCACGGTGACCGGGACGGCGAACACGAACTTCCAGGGGTTGCCGCCGGCGAGCAGGCCGTGCGGGTCGATGCCGCCGAGCAGCCCGATCCCGAAGAACAGGCCGAGGCTCCACAGGGGAAGCAGGGTGCGCGCCCAGAGCACGACCCCGATCGTCAGCATGGTGCCGATGATGACGAAGGTGTTCTGCAGGGCCAGGCCGTTGCCGGTGTGCGCGGTCCCGCGGGCGAGCGCGGTGAGCAGGTAGCCGTTGAGCGCGGCGGCGACGCCGAGCGCCATGAGCAGGATCCCGCCGCGGTAGCGGCGAAGCACCGGGATCCAGACCGGGAGCAGCAGCACGGCGAGCAGGTACCCGGCCGTCAGGCCCTGGGGGAGCTGGATGCGGGCGCCGATGACGACGAGGGAGAAGGCGGCGACGATACGCCCGAACGTCTGCATCGCGCTGGGGTGCGCACCGGATGCCTGGGCGGTTCGCAGCGGCGCGGAGGCGCGACCGTTCCCGGACCCTGCTGTGAAGCGGAGCGGCGAGGGGTCGGCCACGGCCATCTGCGCATCCTTCCGGCTGATTATGAGATTATCTCATTCAGGGGCGGCGGCTGGCAATCGGGAGCGACCTTTCGGATGGCTGGACGGCACCCCGTCTTGTGGGGACATGCGCGGCCGCTCGCGATGTTCTCCACCTCCCCGGCCGCGCCGGCATCCCTCTACAGATTCCGCGGTCCCGGCCCCGCCGCGCGCCTTCCGCCGGAGGCTTGGTCTATGACGAGTACCTCCACTACCCCCATCACTCCCGTCGGCTCCGTCGGTCGCGGCGCGACCACCGCCGAGCACCGCGTCCGTCTGCGCCGGGCGCACCTGCGCCTCCTCGAACCGGGCCGGAACGCGAGCATCGTCGACATCGCACGGCACCGCGCGCGCCGGGACGGGCTCGCCCGGCTGCACGCGTACGCGGCGACCCGTGCCCGGCCGCCGGTGTTCTGCGCCTGGTCCGCCGCGCTGTTGCGCGGCCTCCCGGCGCTGCACGATCCACCGGAGGCCATCCACGTGCTCGCCTCGGGCCGCGCGGAAACCGTGTCGCCGGGTCTGATCGCGCACCGCCGAACGGAGGGTCCGCCGGGCGACGTCTGCGAGCGCTGCGGGTTGCGGGTCACCTCCGTCGCCAGGACGGTGGCCGACCTCGCCGCTGCCACGTCGTTCGTCGGCGGCGTCGTCCTCGCCGACGCCGCGCTCTCCACCGGACCGTTCGGCGAGCGAGCCGCGCTGGCGACGCGACCGCTGATCCGCGCCGCAGCGGAGAGCATCCCGGAACCGGTGGGTCGGCGGCGTGCGCTCGCCGTCGTGGGCTTCGCCGACGGGCGCGCGGAGTCCGTGCTGGAGTCCGTCAGCCGCGCGACCATGGCGCTCGCCGGAGCCCCGCCTCCGCGACTCCAGGTGCCGCTGCGGGACGACGCGGGGTTCCGTGCTCGGGTCGACTTCCTCTGGCCGGAGCTCGGCCTGGCCGGGGAGGCGGACGGGGCCGCCAAGACAATCCATCCCGCGATGCTCCGCGGACGATCGCCGGCGGAAGCCGTCGCGCGGCTCGACGCTCGCCGCCGGGCGATCGAGGCGCTGGGCGTGCGCGTCATGTCGTGGCGGTGGGAGACCGGTCGCCGGGTGGACAGGATGCGGGCGCTGCTGCACGCGCACGGAATCCCGCTCGCGTCCGGGCCCGCGATCGAGGGGCTGTGATGACGCGAGCCGGCGTGCGATCTAGTCGCCGGGCGCGGGCTGGGACTCCGGCGCGGCCTCGGCGGCTTCCGCCGCCTCTGCTGCCTCCGCCGCGTCGGCGCCGGCCTGCGCGCGCCTCCTCGCCAGGTCGCGGCGCACGTACCAGAGGTTCGGGATGACCTGGCACAGCAGCACGGCGACCGCGGAACCGATGATCGGGCCGCCCGCGCCGATCGTGAGCGTGAGCCACCACGAGAGGCCCAGGTTGATCGGCACCAGGATGACGATCGGCAGCACCTGGAACGTCAGGCCGCGCTGGTCGGTCATGTACATGCCGATCGGGTACTTCGCGGCCTGCACGACGATGAACGCGATGTACCCGCCCACCAGCCAGCCATCCAGGGTGAGCTTGCCGCTCGAGACGAACTGTGTCACCCATGGCAGCACCGCGGTGAGCAGCAGGGACGCGACCAGGGCGCCTCCGGTGAAGACCAGCGTCGGCCGGTACGGCGACTCGACCCGGGAGGCCGAGCGTGCGCGGGCGAACACCGGCCAAAAGGCCACGCCGGCGGCGGCGATCGTCTGCAGCACCATCCCGTAGAGCTGTGTCGCGAGGTTGTACTGCGCGAGCTCGGTGCCGTGGGTGAGGTGGCTGAGCAGCAGCCGGTCGGTCTGCATCGCGATCGGCAGCGCCAGCATCTGGGCGAGCATCGGCCACGCGAGGCCGAACGCGGCGACGTTCGGCTCCCGCCGCACCCGGGGGACCGCCCGGATCGCCGCACCCACCTGCGGCCGCAGCGCGCGCGCGGCGAGCACGAGGCAGAGCACGGAGACCAGGCCGCTCGCGATGTACGAGAACACCGCGAGGTAGCTGTCCGCGGGGACGGCGAGCAGCACCAGGACGGCCACCGAGAGGAACATGAAGGGAGCGACGATGAACTGCGTCGCCGTCTGCGTCGTCGTCCTGTCGAGACCGACGAGGATGCGCTGGCCGACCGTCAGCGGCAGGGTCAGGCCGAAGATCGCCAGGCACAGGAACGCGGCGATGCTGCCGGAGCCCGGCGTCAGCCCGGCGCCGAGCAGCGTCGGCCACCAGCCGAGCAGGGTGATCACCAGGGCGACGCCCGCGATGACCAGGCCCGCGCCGATCAGGATGCGCATGGCAGTGGTGATCGTGCGGCGCACCACCGGATCGGTGCGCGGGTCGGACGACCCGGCGATCGCGTTGATGACGACGGCGGCCATGCCCAGATCGGCGAACGGGAGCAGCGTCGAGAGCGTGGTGAGCAGTCCGTACTGCGCGTACGCCTCGGTGCCGAAGTGGGTGATGATCATCCGGCTGGTGAAGATGCCGATCAGTCCGGACAGGCCCATCACCAGGACCTTCGTCGCAGCGGTGGAGGAGACCGCCCTGGCCATGCCGCCCCTGCGGACGGTCGCTCCGCCCGCCGCTCCCTTCGTCCCGCCGCCGGTCCCGCCGCGCGCGGCGCGGGTGTCGCTGCGGCTCATGTCGCGGCCGGCTCGAAGAGCCACAGGTCCGCCGCCCGCCGTCCGTCGACGGCGGGCAGGGTCGTCAGGATGTCGGCCGGTGCTCGCGGGTCGTCGATCGCTGCGAGGACGGCGGAGGCGAGCGCGACGGCTCCCGCGTCCGGTGCGACGACCTGGTGCCCGTGAGCGGACAGCCACGCGCTCAGGCCCGTCTCGGTCGTGGTCACGACCAGGCATCCGTTCGCGAGACCCTCCACGATCGGCAGACCGACCTGCTCCCGCCAGCGCGGGCGCGGCTGCGAGGGCAGCGCGAGCACCTTCATGGTGCGCAGGGCGGCCGGGATGGCGGCGCGCGGGGGATCGACCGTCAGCGAGATGGAGGGATCGGCGTGCGCGGCCGCCTCGGCGAGCGGCTGCAGGGCGCCCTTGCCGACGAGCACCAGCTGCGCGTCCGGCCGCGCGCGGCGGACGAGCGGCCAGGCGTCGAGCAGCTGGCGTAGTCCCTTCCTCTCGTCGAAGGCGCCGAGGAAGCCGACGACCGGCGCGCGGCGGGCGGTACCTGCGTCGTCGGCAGCGCTCGGTAGCGCCGGGATCGTGCGGGTGCGCAGTGCCGCGCGCGCGGGGAAGGAGCGCTCGTACAGCTCGCGCGCCGCGTCGGTGCCGTAGGCGAGCCGGTCCAGGTTCCGGTGGACGTACGCCGCGAGCCGCATCCGGGCCCAGCGTCCCGCCCTGCCCCTCGCGTGCGCCGGACGGGGAGGCTCCAGGTTCTCGATCGCGTAGCTGACGATCGTCGTCCGCCGGCCGCGCAACCGGTCGGAGAGCCGGAGCGCGGCGACCGAGAGCGCGCTCCGCGCCGCCGAGGAGAGCATGAGCGGCTCGTTGACCTCGAGCGTCGACACGTCCGAGCGCAGCAGGATGCGCGCGGCGGAGACGTCACCGGCCTGCGCGAGGTCCAGACCGGACTCCAGCGATGCGTCATAGTCGTAGCGCCTGCTGCGGTAGAGGATGCTCGCCGGGGCGAACTCGTGCGCGCGCTCCAGGTGCGCCGAGCGGACGACCTCGTACAGCCGCACGTTGCGATGGACCGTCCGGCTCTCGGTCATCGTCACTCTCGCCCGGATGCGACCGTGTTCTCGCGATCCGCGTCCACGCGCTCGGACTCGGACTCGGCGTCCGGCGCGTCCGCGGTCGGGGCCGGCCGCGCGGACGGGTCGGAGGCGGCCCGATCGGTCGCGGAGAAGTCGGAGGCGGACAGGCCGGCGGCCGAGAGGTCGGTCGCGGACAGGTCGGACGCCGACAGGTCGGACGCCGACAGATCCCCGTCGTCGGTGCGCGCCGCCCCGCGACGGTCGCCGGACTTGGCCTCGGTGCGGATGCCCCAGACGCCCCGCTCCGAGCGCCCGCCGTTGCCGCGGCGCGCGGCCGAGGCAGGCCAGCGCGGGGCGCTCGCCGCCGGCGCGACGTAGCTCGTGTACGGGCTCCTCGCGGCGGCGGGGACGAAGTTCATCACGGCGCCGAGCACCGGGGCGTTCACCCGCTGCAGCGACTCGAGCGCGTGCTCGAGGTCGTGGCGCGTCGTCCCGTTGTAGCGGACCGTCACCAGCGCGCCGTCGGTCAGCCGGGCGAGCGGGAGCGTGTCGGTCACGGTCAGCAGCGGGACGGAGTCGAACACCACGAAGTCGTACTCGGCGGCCATCGTTCGCACCAGCGACGAGAACGCCTCCGAGCTGAGCAGCTGGCTGGGGTTCGACGGGATGGAGCCGGCGGCGAGCACGTCCAGGTTCGGAGCACCCCACTGCTGCACCGCCTCCGAGAGCGACGCGCGGCCGACGAGGACGGTCGTGAGGCCCACCGACCCCTCGATCTGGCACAGGTTCGCGACCGACGGCCGACGCAGGTCGGCGTCCACGAGCAGCACGCGGTTGACGCGCTCGGCCATGGCGAGCGCGAGGTTGACCGAGACCGTGCTCTTGCCGTCGTCGACGGACGGCGAGGTGACGACGACCACGCGGATGGAGCGGTCGAGGTCGGCGAACTCGAGGTTGGAGACCAGCCCGCGATACGACTCGGCTTCCGCGGAGCCCGGCGAGGCGAGCACGGCGAGCGGGTCCGTGCGCCGTCGCCCGCGCGGGATGCGCGCGAGGATCGGCAGCTCGGCGACCCGCTGGATGTCCTCGCTGGTGCGTACGCGGGTGTCCAGCAGCTGCCGCATCACCGCGTAGATGAGACCCAGGGCGAGGCCGGCGGCCGCGCCGAGCATGATCGAGAGCGACCGGTTGGGGGAGATCGGCGCCTTCGGGAGCGTCGCCGCGGCGATGACGGACGTCGTGATCGCGGGTTGGTGCGCGCTGGTCTTCGGGGCGATCGCGCTGATCGCGTCCGAGAGCGACGACGTCACGGCGGAGGCGATGTCCTGCGCCTTCGACGGGTCCGGGTCATCGGCCGAGATGTTGATGATCACCGTGTTGATCGGCGTCTCGGCCGTGATCTTCCCCGCGAACGAGTTGTACGTCCCCTTGTAGCCGACAGCATCCATCGCCGGCTTGAGCACGCTCTCCGTCGTCGCCAGCGCGGCGTAGGACTGCACGACGTTCTGCGCGAAGGTCGAGCCCTGGAGCAGCTCCGAGGTGTTGTCCCCCTGGCGAGCCGAGATGAAGACGCTCGCGGTCGATCGGTAGACGGGGGTCGTCTGGGCGGCGACGACGAATCCAGCAGCAGCGCCGACGAGAATCAGCGCGACGATGGTGATCCAGCGCTTACGGATCGCGAGAAGGTACTGATGCAGGTCCACGCGGGTGGTCCTCTCGGGTCGGGTGTTACAACGGTAGGCCCGTCCGCATAGCTGAGTAAAGCTCAAACTTGTCCCCCGTCGTGGGGGCGGGCGCGGTTCAGGCGCCCGTGATCACCCGGAGGATGTCGGCGTCGTAGCGCTTCCTGGCGTGCCGTCGCTCCGCCGCCGCGCGGGCTCCTGGGGCGCCGGCGCGGTACGAGGGCCAGTCATCGGCGATCCGCTCGACGGCGTCCGCGAGCGCCGCGGCGTCCCCGGGCCGGACGAGTTCCGCGGTGTCGTATCCGGCGGCCGCCTCGCGGAGGCCCGAGGTGTCGGAGGCGATGACGGGACGCTCGGCGAGGATGGCCTCCACGGCGGCGTTGCCGAAGGTCTCGTCGGCGAGCGACGGCACGAGCGCGATGTCGGCCGCGGACAGCTCATCCCAGACGCTCGGCCGGAAACCGAGCAGGCGCACCGCATCCCCGAGGCCGGCGCGCTGGATCTTCTCCTGCAGCTCGGTCCGGAACCCCTCGTTGCCCGCGAAGACGTCGCCGACCAGGTCGAGCGAGACCGGGCGGCCGCGGCCCCGCAGGATCGTCACCGCGTCGACCGCGACATCGACGCCCTTGCGCTCGGACAGCCGGCCGACGTAGACCAGGCGGATGCGGCCGTCCAGCTCCTCGCGCGGCGGCGTCACCGCAGCCGGGCCGTCCACCGGGTTCAGCACGACGCTGGTCCGGCCGGCGAGCCTCGGGTACGGCTCGGCGAGGACGCCCGCGCAGAACTCGCTGTTGGCGGCGATGGCGTCGGCGAGCAGCAGCGGGGTCGACAGTGCCCGCTTGACCAGCCGGCCGGCGCTGCTCTCCGCCTCGTGCACGTGGCAGACCGCGGTGCGGCGTGCGAGCCGGGCGGCGAGCAGCCAGGTCGGGATGGTGAGCGTGCTCGCGTAGACCACGTCGATGTCGTTGCGGCGGATGGTCGCGATCGCGCGTGCGACCGCGACCGGCAGCTGCCCGGCGAGCGACGCGAGTCCGCCGGGGGAGAGCAGGCGCCTGCGCAGAACGGGTGCCGCGATGATCTCGGCCGAGGCACCCCGTCGGCGCACCTCGGCGATCAGCGGCCCGTCGCCCGGAACGGCGACCGTGACCCGGTAGCCCGCGTCCACCAGCGCCCCGACGGTCTCCAGCATCACCCGGTCCGACCCGTACAGCTCCGCGCCGGGATGCGCGACGAGCACGGAGGGCTGCCGGCCGATGGGCATGTCGTCTCCTTCGTTCGGGACGGTGTGCGCGGGCGGATTCCGACGACTCTACCGCCCGAGGGTGCGCTCCGAGCCGATTCCCGCTTACAATCATGAGCAATCTTCACATAAGGAGAACCGATGCCCGTCATCCTCGTGGTCTGCACAGCGAATGTCTGCCGATCGCCACTGGCGGCGGCCATCCTCACCGTCGGCCTGCGGCCGGCGTTCCCGGGCAGCCTCACCGTGCTGAGCGCGGGGACGACCGCGGCGAACGACCAGGAGCTGTGCTCCACCGCGGCGCGGGTGCTGTCCAACCGCGGCGTGCCCGGCTACCTCGCCGAGCGCTCGCGGGCGGGCCTCCTCGACGTCGGTCTGGTGGAGACGGCCGACCTCATCCTCACCACCGACACCTCCCAGCGGGCCGCCGTCGCCCAGCTCTCCTCCGCGGCCCGGTCGCGCACGTTCACTCTCCGCGAGGCGGCCTTCCTGCTCGAGGGCGCGGCTCGGCACGGGCGCCGGTCGGATTCCGCGACCTTCGCGGACGCGGTCGACCGGCTGAACACGCTGCGGGCGACGATCGTGATGCCCTCCAGTGGCCGCGGCCGCCGGTTCGTCGGTTCGGCGCGGCACCGCAACCCGCTCGACATCGGCGACGGCCACGGCAAGGGCCCCAAGACCCACTCGGACGTCGTGCACTCGGTCGCCGCCGTCTCCGAGGAGCTCTCCCGCATCCTCATGGCGGGGGCGGCCGTCCCGGCGTGACCCGACGCGCGAAAGGCCCCTCCCCGCCGAAGCGGAGAGGGGCCTTGTCGTCGCTCAGCTCAGGCGATCACCAGGAGCCGAGGTGCAGCGTGCCGGCCGGCTGGCCGACCAGGCTCGCCACCGAGGCGGGCAGGGACCTGGCGATCGAGGTGACCTGGGACAGCGCGGAGCTGGTCAGCGTCAGGCCCGAGGTGAGGGTTCCGGTGCCGGTGACCGACGTCGAGCGGGTGTCCTGGCCGGTGGCCGCGGCGAAGGCCGCCGCGGTCGCGTAGCCCTTGGTCGCCGTCGTGGTCTGCATCCAGACGATGTCGATGGACGGCTTGTTCGCGACCGTGCGCTGGTACAGGTTGCCGTTGATCGTCAGGTGCATGTCTGCTCCGGAGAGCTTGTGCGCCTGGTCCTCGACGGTCAGCTGGGCGAGGCCGGTCGCGTCCGCGAGGACGTTGTTCGACACGGTCACGTTCTGCACGATCCACGAGAACGTCGGGTCCGGCTGCGGGCGCTTCGGGTCGTGACCGGGGACCGAGAGGTCGGTCTCGCGCCGCGCGTCCTGCATGAGGGCGATGTTGCGGCCGTTGCGCACGGACGTGTTGTTCCACACCGCGCTGTCGGAGGTGTCGAACAGCCGGATGCCGTTGCCGGCGTTGTCGCGAGCGACGTTGTCGGCGATGGTCACGTGGGCGGAGATCTCCGCCTCCACACCGTCGCCGCCGTTGGACACGAAGTCGTTGCCCGTCACGGCCGCGTCGTACACCGACTCGTCCAGCCAGAGGCCGGTGGTCGCGTTCCGCAGGAAGGCGCTGTCGGTGATCGAGATGCCGCGGCTGCGGGTGATCTTGAATCCGCCGGAGATCGGCTCCCTCTTGAAGTGCTCGCTGTTGTTGTCGGCGACGAGAAGGCCGCTGGCCTTCAGCCCGTAGGCCGAGTTCCCGCCGAAGCCGAGCATCCCGTTCCTGGCGATCGTCAGATTGCGCAGGGTGGCGTCGGTGCTCCACGCGAAGAGGCCGATGGTCGCGTTGTCCACGATCGCCAGGTTCTCCAGCGTGATGCCGGGGACCTGCGCGGTGATCGTGCCCATCTGCATCGCCGAGGTGGCGTAGCGCTCGAAGCCGATGCCGCGCACGGTGGTGCCGGCGCCCTGGATCCGCAGGGCCTCCTGCAGCGTGCTGACGCGGACGGAGTGACCGTTCGGGTTGCTGCCCAGGACCAGCTGCTTCGCGGACTTGTCGGCGTAGAAGGTGCCGGCCGTCACGGCGCTCCGCGAGGCGACCTGACGCTGCGAGACGCCGTCGATGAACACCTGGTCCGGCGTCGCCGCCATCGGGTAGTTCGGGTCGATGTAGCGGGAGGCGTCGCTCAGGTTGCCGGAGTACGACGGGCTGTTGTTGAAGGCGTAGGTGTAGCCGCCGGAAACCCACGTGGAGCCGGATGCGCTCCAGTTGCCCCAGTTCTGGCTGCCGTCGAACCAGACGGCCTCGCCCGGGTAGGACTGGATGATCAGCTTCTTGTTGAACGGCACCGTGACCGTCTCGTGGTAGGTGCCGCCGCGCAGCACGACTGTCGCGCCGCTCGGAGCCGCGCTGATCGCCGCCTGGGCGGTCGCGTACGGCTTCGCCTGGGTGCCGTTGCCGCCTGCTGCCGCACCGGCCGCCGCGAACACGGCGCCGGACGGGACCGCGTAGCGGGTCGAGCCGATGGCCGCCGAGCCGACGCTGTGGCGCGCGCCCGAGGTCGAGACGCCGTTGGAGGCCGTCTGCGCCGGGGCCGAGGTGTCGGGGTTCGTCGGCGTCGCCGGGGCGGTGGGCTGGGTCGTCGGCGCGGGAGCCGGGGTCGCCGTCGGGGCGGTCGGCTTCGTCGGCGTGGTGCTCGGCGTCGTGGTGGGCGTTGTGGGCGTCGTCGGCGTCGTGGCGGCCGCACCGGCGGTCGCGACGAGGTCGTCGACCTTCAGGGTGGCGGCCGTCGATGCCTTCGACAGGTAGCCCCAGACGGCGAGCGAACCGGACGTCAGGCGCTTCGCGCTCGCGTCGGTCCCGTTCGCCTGCCAGGCGCCGGCGGTGCTTCCGGCCGGGATCACCCTGGCCTTCAGCGCGACCGGGGATGACCCGGTCACCGAGAACTCGAGGGTGTACGCCTTACCGGCGGTGATGCCGGTCGCGATCCGCTGCTCGGGCACGATCATGGTCGAGGCGGAACCGTCGGCACGGCGCACCAGGAGCGTCATGGCCTTCGAGGACGTGAAACGGACGACCGCCTCGTAGTGGCTGGAGCCGTTGATGCGTGCCTGCAGGGCGGCGTAGACGCCGGAACCCTTCGTGGGCAGCGTCGGTACGGTGAACTTCGCGGACGCGGTCACATCGGTGGCCGACACCGAACGCAGCACCGTGGCGGCACCGACGCCCGGCTTCAGGGTGAAGACGCCGGTCCCGGACGCGACAGAGGTCGCGGACGGGTTGGTCGCCGTGTAGGCGCCGCCGGTGCCGGCGGAGCCGAATCCGGAGCCGACCGTCCGGGTGAACGAGTCGGAGACCAGCGGAGCCGGTGCGGCGACGGCGCCTGCCACGCCGACGCCCACGGGGACGGCGAGCGCGGCGGTCAGCGCGGTGGCGATGGCCACCGTGCGGGCGCGAGGCCTTCTGGTCTTGGTGTTCGATGTGCTGGTGGCGGCGTGCCGACCGTGGTTTGAAGTGAAATCGCGGGGGTTTTTGCTCGTCATAAGCGGGTTGTATTTCCCGCCGCCTCGGGTAGGGATGGCAGCCGGATCTGGCGGAATGGGGGGTCCGAGGGCGGCGCTGTAGGAAGTATTCACCACTGCACCGCTGTTGTCGAATTGTTATAGAGCGTGTCGCTCACGCTTCGACGACGTGTCCTGTACCCTCCGTCGCCGCGACCGAACCGCCTCGTCTACCACGCGCACCCGCGGAACTGTGCCCCGAAATGAGGTGAACAGCCAGTTCTGTATACCCGGCCGCGACTCCGTCCCAATCGTACCGTTCGAGCGCCCTTTCTTGCAGCGCGCTCCCAGAAGACTTTGTGCTTTCCGGGCTCGCCTCCGCCGCCTCCAGCTGCCTGCTCGCCTCTTCGGCGTCGCCGAAGTAGCGAGCGCCCGGTCCGGCGACCTCCCTGTTGAAGTCCACGTCGTACGCGATCACCGCCGTCGCGGCCCCCATGGCGCGCAGCAGGGACGGGTTCGTTCCTCCGACCGAGTGCCCGTGCACGTACGTGAGCGCGTTGGCGTAGAGCTGGTCGAGGAGCTCCTGGTCCCACACCCCGCCCAGCAGCCGGATGCGGTCGTCGGAAGCGGCGAGCTCGGTGATCCGGCGCGAGTACTCGGCGGCGTACGGCGCCGAGCCGACGACCACGAGCGGCAGCCGGGCGCCGCTGAGCCGGTAGCCGTCCACGATCACGTCGACGTGGTTCTCCGGCTCGAACCGCGCGACGACGAGGTGGTAGCCGCCCGGTTCCAGGCCCAGCTCCGCGAGAGGGGCCGAGGGGACGGCGTCGATGCGCTTCGAGCCGTAGGTGAGCAGGCGCGTCTCCACGCCGAACTCGCGCTCGTAGTAGTCGGCGATGCCCTGTGCGTCCGCGATCAGGGCGTCGCCCCAGCGGACGGCGAGCGACTCGGCGACGCGGTAGTACTGCCGCCCCGCGCGCCCCCACTTGCCGCGCTTCCACTCCAGGCCGTCCACGTGCACCGCCACCGGAACCCTGGCCAGGCGCAGGAGCGGGAGGAACGGCGAGTTCGCCGCGTTGAACACGAACGCCGCATCGAACCGGCGCCGGAGCACGGCGTGCAGCACGGACAGCCCGGTGTGGCTGAGCGTCTCCAGCGTCTTCGAGCGGAGCGCAGGCAGATGCACCAGCCGCATCCCCTCGTAGCGCGCCGGTCGCTCCGCGCCCTTCTTCGTGCGGCAGTACACCGTCACCTCGGCGCCGGCCGCCGCCATCCTGCGGCCGATCTCGTCCACCGCGGTCTCGAAGCCGCCGTACGCGGCGGGGACCCCGCGGGTCCCGATCATCGCGATGCGCAGCGGACGGCCGCCGGCCGCGGCCATCAGTACGCCCCCACGGGATGCGTGAGCACCTTGACCGTGCGCCACATGATCACGAGATCGCCGGTGAGCGACCAGTTCTCCACGTAGTAGAGGTCGAGCCGCACGCTCTCCTGCCAGGACAGGTCGCTGCGGCCGTTCACCTGCCACATCCCGGTGAGCCCCGGCTTGATGTAGAGGCGGCGGTGCACGTGGTTCTCGTAGCCGTCCACCTCGGACGGGAGCGGCGGACGCGGTCCGACCAGGCTCATGTCACCGAGGAAAACGTTCACCAGCTGCGGCAGCTCGTCCAGCGAGTACTTGCGCAGGATGCGCCCGACGCGCGTGACGCGCGGGTCGTCCTTCATCTTGAACAGCAGGCCGTGCCCCTCGTTCTGCTCCTGCAGCCGGGCGAGCCGCGCCTCCGCGTCGACGACCATCGAGTGGAACTTGAACATCCGGAAGCGCACGCCGTTGCGGCCGACGCGCTCCTGGCTGAAGATCACGGGGCCGCCGTCGTCGAGCTTCACCGCGATGGCGACCGCGAGGAACACCGGGGCGAGCAGCAGCAGCGCGAAGCCGGAGGCGAAGAAGTCGAACGCGCGCTTGAGTACGTGCTTGCCACCCTCGAACTGCGGGATCTCGACGTGGATGAGGGGGAGGCCCTCCACGGGACGGAAGTGGATGCGGGGGCCGGCGACGTCCGTCAGCGGCGACGCGAGCACCAGCTCGGTGGCGGTGCCCTCGAGCTTCCACGCCAGCCGGCGCACGAACTCGCCCCCGCTGAGCGCCCGGCCGGCGACGATCACGGTGTCGGCGCCGAGCCGGGCGGCCGCCTCTGCGACCCCCGACAGGTCCGAGACGACAGGCACCTCCCGCTCCGGGGAGGCGATGCGGCGCCCGAGCTCCGCATCCTTCTTCGCGCCCTTCCGCTTCCCCGTGTCGAGAGCGGCTCCCACGACGTTGTAGGCCGCTCCCGACTTCTGGTGGATCTGGCGCACGACGTAGTCGACGTCGTCGAACCGGCCGACGACGAGCGCGCGGGACAGGTAGTGGTCGAACGAGCGCTGGCGGATGAGCCAGTGCCGCCACCGCCAGCGCGAGAACAGCACCCCGCCCATCCCGAGCGGGAGCGCGAGCACGAAGTAGCTGCGCGCGATGTCGATCTTGGCCACCAGGAAGAAGATGGCGAGCAGGCCGAAGGTGATCGCGGTGGCGCTGACCACCCTGCGGTACTCGGTGACCCCGACGCCGACGACCCGGGGGTCGCGCGTGTGGTAGGCGGCGAGGGCGAGCATCCAGGTCACCGCGATCAGCAGCGAGACGGTGAGGTAGTCGATGCGCAGGCCAGGACCGGAGGTCTGCGCCTGGTCGGCCCCGAAGCGCAGGAAGATCGCGCCGATGGTGCTCGCCAGGATGATGACCGAGTCGGTCGCGAGAAGGCGCATCCGGTACAGCCGGGCCCAGCTGCGCTCGGAGCTGAGCGGGGTGGCGGCGTGGCCGAGACGGCTCAGCCGGGGACGGACGACGGTCATGCCGCTTCCTCCCCGGAGGGGAGGAGCGGAGAGCCGGCGACGGCTTGGGGGAAGCCGTGGTCTCGAACGGTTTCACCGTCGCCGGCCCCGTTCCACGAGGGCGATCCGCTTGCCGACCGGTGCCGCGCGCCCACGAGGGGGTTGAGTGCTCGAAGCGCTCGGCATGACGGAGTCGGGTTCACGGATCGTCCCTGGGTTCGGACGACGCGCCTCGGGTCGGCGCGCCTTTCGGGTTGGCGTGAACGGGTGAGTCGCTGTCGCAGCTGAGGACTCGGGTGGATCCCCCTCTGTAAACTGATAGTTCCTCACCAATTCACAAAGGTGAGAATACATCGTTTTTTCAGGAACGTGGGGCCCGCATTCGGGGGGTGCTCAAACGAGCAGCCGGGAAGGAGGCCCGGTGGGCCGTCAGTCGCCCGCAGCGTCGCCCTGCTGCTCGCTCAGCGGCTCGATCAGTGTCGGGTCGCCGGGGTCGACGGTGCGCGAGTTGTTGACCCGCCTGTCGACCTCGTAGCTCGCGATCGTGCTGGCGACGCGGTCGGACTCGCTGGCGAGGAAGGCGACCATGTCCTCCTTGGCGGCCTCGTCGAGCTTGTCGGGGTCCAGGTAGTCGTCCCACGCGCTGCGCTCCAGGAAGACCGGCATCCTGTCGTGGATCTCGCCGGAGGCGTCCCGTGCGGGCCGGGTGATGATCGCGGTCGAGACCTGCCACTCGCCGTCCACCTTGCGCGCGGTGTAGAGGCCCGCCGCGGCCAGGAGGCCGCCGGACTCCGCGTGCAGGAAGTGCGCGCGCTTGCGGCCGGCCTCGCCCGTCCACTCGTAGTAGCCGCGCATCGGGACGAGGGCGCGCGAGGACGCGAATGCGCCCTTCCACATCCCGTTGCTCGCCACGGTCTCCAGGCGCGCGTTGAAGTTCGGCCGCTTGGAGTCCCGGATGAACGCCGGGTGGAAGTCCCACAGCGCCGCGTCCACGGTGCGCTCGATCTCTCCGGTGTCGCTGCGGACGCGCTCGCGGACGATCGGGACCGGGTCGGTGGGGGCGATGGAGTAGGTCGGCCGCCACTCGCGGAAGTCGCCGCCGGCCGCGACGAACTCCTGGATCAGCTCATCGGTCTCCGAGTCGAGGGCGAAGCGTCCGCACATGATGACAGTCTCCCCCTAACCGCCGACGTTCCGGGCGCCGGCGTCCGCCACGCGCGCGTGCATGCTCGCCGTCGTGGTGTCCTGCGTCGTCGCGACCGTGATCCGCAGGAAGACGATGATCCAGCTGAAGATGAGCACGGCCGCCACGAGCTCCACGGCCGTCAGGTTGTAGTAGCCGACCGCGAAGAACACGGCGACGGCCACGATCACGGCCATGAACACCCAGCCGAGCCAGACGAACGCGCGCGGCAGGCCGGGCATCGCCCAGCGGATGCCGATCGCGAGCAGGCAGAACACCACGGCCATCCCGGTGGCCACGGTGTTGTGCAGCAGGAAGAACCGGTTGACGGGGAACAGCCCGACGCAGGCCAGGAAGGCGCCGACCAGGATGAGCGCGGTGCGCACCTGCAGCTCGCCGCGGTCCGGCTTCCTGTCGTCGGCGCCCGGCGATCCGGTCGCGTACCTGGCGATCGCCGTGACCAGGATGCCGCCGACGATCACGGTCAGGTTGAACGTCATCCCGGAGACGTCATCGGTCATCCCGAGCGCGCTCAGGTTCTGCTTCCACCAGTGCGGATTGGATGCGGTGAGCATGCTCGTGATCGCGCCGACGACCAGGAACACCGCGAGCACGGTCGAGAGCAGCAGCGGGTTCATGTTCGCCGCGGAGAGGAACACGTAGTAGGCGCTCACCGCCGCCGCGGTGCCGACGAGCAGGACGCCGGGCAGGGCGAACACCTGCGCGTCCTGGAAGCTCTTGGCGAAGACATCGCCGAGCACCGTCCAGAGCAGCAGCACGACGACCGCGTGCGCGACCGCGATGGCGAGCGAGTCGAAGAGCTCGACCGCGGCGCCCATCCGCGACCGGTACTCGACGGCGCCGCCGAACCACGGGATGCGCCAGCTCGCCAGCCGGCCGGCCGCGTACGCGAGGACGGCGACCACGCCTCCGGAGATCGCGGCGAACTGGCCGATCGAGCCGTCGCCGTTGATGGTGAGGTCGCGGCCGGCGAACACGAACAGCGCGACGACCCCGACCCCGGCGAACGCCACGGCGCCGACGCCGAGCGCGACGGACTCGACCGACGCGGCGCGCAGCCGCGAGAGCCGTTCCGCCCCGTGCGGGGTGGTCGCCGGGTCCGACACCGCTGCCCTCATGGGGTCGAGCTTACGCACCACCCCGGACGCGCAGGCGGCGCGACGCCCTGCCCGCTCATCTGGTCAGCTCGATGAGCAGGGTGCGGTGCGTCTGCACCGTCAGCCCGGTCTCCTCGAAGCCGATCGCCTCCAGGTCGGCGCGGCCGTAGCTGCTCAGGGCGCCGTCGATGTCGTTCTCGACCAGCCACACCCGGCGGACGCCGTCGAACCGGCCGAGCGCGGCGGCCGTCGGGACGGAGTAGGCGGTGTCCGCCCAGCCGTGGCTCCGGGTGTACGGCGTCCGCAGCGTCACGTCCGCGACGGACGCGAATCCGTCCGGGTAGGTGTGCATCGCGAGCCGGGGGCGCTGCGACGGCTTGGTGGCCTCGTCGAACACCACGGCATCCCCGGGCTGCGCGTGCACACCCATCGCCGCGCTCACCTCCGCCCAGTCCGAGTCGTTCTTGGCGTACGGACCGCGCTGCAGCAGGTAGGTCGGCGTGCAGACCGCGACGAACGCGACGACGGCGGCGCCGGTCGCCGCGAGCACCGGCAGCCGCCAGCGGCCGGCGGCGGCACGTCCCAGGACCAGCAGCCCGTCGGCGACGAGCAGCGCGGCGGCGGGCGCGGCGAAGGTGGAGTAGCGGGCGGTCCACATCGGGTAGAGGAGGTTCAGCAGCAGCATGGCGCCGGTCGGGACGACGAGCCAGGCCAGCGCGACCCACGTCGTGGTGAACGGCAGCGGCCCGCGCCCGGAGCGTCGCCAGGTCCGCACGGCCGAACCGCAGGCCAGGCCGATGAGCGCCCAGGCCACGACGGCGATCCACGGCGTGCTGAACCACGGCGTGTAGAGGGCGCCGAACGGGTCGGACGGCTCGGAGCCGAGGTAGCCGATCTGGCTGCGCTCCAGGAACGCGAGCACGGCGAGCGGGAGCAGCGAGACGATCGCCGCACCGGCCGCGACCGCCCAGGTCCGCACGGTGCGCCGCGGCGTGCGGGTCGCCACCAGCAGCGCGAGGTGCGCGAGCGCGAGCGTCGAGAAGTACAGGAAGAGGACCGAGGTGAGCGCGAGGCCGACCCCGTAGAGGGCCCAGCAGGCGCGGCGGACTCCCGCCTGCACCGTCCGGCCGCGGCCGTCGACCAGCCAGACCAGGAGCAGCGTGAGCCAGACCGCGGCCGCGGCGGTGAGCGCGAACGAGCGCGCCTCCTCGCCCGCGTAGCTGAGCCGCGGGAGCACGCAGCCGACGACGCCGGCGACCACCGCTGCGGTCGGGCCGCCGCGGCGCCCGGCCAGCAGGGTCATCCCGGCGACCGCGAGACCGACCGCGACGGCGCTCGGGAAGCGCAGCGCGAACGCGCTGTCGCCGGCCAGCCGGATCCAGCCGTGCATCAGCAGGTAGTAGAGGCCGTGCACGGCGTCCACGTGGGTCAGCATCTCCAGCAGGCTGCCGACGGGACGCTGCGCCGAGAGCAGCGTGGTCGCCTCGTCGCCCCACAGCGACGGGATCCAGCTGCCTGCCGCGCAGACCACGACGGCGACCAGGCCGAAACCGACCGCGATCGTCCACGGTCGGACCGCCGCGAGCGGTTCGGCCGGGGTTTCGACGTCCTGCTCGGACCTGCGGCCCGATGCGGTCGGTGCGCTCATGTCCCCCACTTCTACCCGGCGCAAGGAAACACTGGACAGCCAAGCAGAGGACGTCTGTAGTCGCCTGGAGAAGCACTGCGGAAACTCACACGTCCCGGCGCGCCCGGCGAATGCTGGATCCCGGGCGGCCGGCTTCCGCCGACCTCCCGGGATCCGCCCCACACACACCGGGAAGACGCGGTGCCCGTGATCCGCACCGCGCCGCGTCCAGCGCGTTGCTCGCAATCTATGGCGCGCGGCCCCCGACCGGCAGGGGATTCACACCCTCCCCGCGCGGTGGTACGCGCTGGCCCACCGCCGCGACGGGGCTAGAGCTCGCCGCGGCGGGCGCCGGCCCAGAGGTCGACGCCGGTGTCGACCGCGTGCTCGTCGATGGCGGCGAGCTCGGCGTCGGTGAAGGCCAGGTTGTCGAGGGCGCCGACGTTCTGCTCGAGCTGGTCCACGCTGCTCGCGCCGATCACCAGGGAGGTGACCCGCTCGTCGCGCAGCGCCCAGGCGAGGGCCAGCTGGGCGAGCGACTGGCCGCGCGCGGCGGCGATGTCGTTCAGGGCGCGCAGCCGGCGCACGGCGTCCTCGGTCAGCCAGTCGGCGTCGAAGGAGGTGCCGGCGCTCGCGCGCGAGCCGTCCGGGATGCCGTTCAGGTATTTGCCGGTCAGCATCCCCTGCGCCAGCGCGGTGAACCCGATCACGCCGACACCCAGCTCGCCCGCGGTGTCGAGCAGCCCCTCCGTCTCGATCCAGCGGTTGAGCATCGAGTACGACGGCTGGTGGATGAGCAGGGGAGTGCCGAGGTCGCGCAGGATCTCTGCGGCCCGGCGGGTCTCCTCCGCGCCGTAGGACGAGATGCCCACGTAGAGCGCCTTGCCGCTGCGCGCCGCCGTGTCGAGCGCGGTCATCGTCTCCTCGAGCGGGGTGCTCGGGTCCGGCCGGTGCGAGTAGAAGATGTCCACGTAGTCGAGCCCGAGCCGCTCGAGCGACTGATCGAGGCTCGCGAGCATGTACTTGCGGCTTCCGCCGCCCTGCCCGTACGGGCCGGGCCACATGTCCCAGCCGGCCTTCGACGACACCACGATCTCGTCCCGGTACGGCCGCAGGTCCTCCTTCAGGATGCGGCCGAAGTTGATCTCTGCGGCGCCGTAGGGAGGTCCGTAGTTGTTCGCCAGGTCGAAGTGGGTGATCCCGAGGTCGAACGCCCGGCGGAGGGGGCGCCCCCGGGGGTCCCCCCGGGCCCACGCGGCCCACATGTTGGCCCAGCCCCCCGCCGG
>NZ_JBQCGZ010000113.1:0-3351 GCF_051955155.1 Leifsonia sp. | reverse complement strand
ACCACGGTGTGACGATCGAGGACTCGGCGCTCGTCGCCGCCGCCTCCCTCTCGAACCGCTACATCACTGCGCGCCAGCTTCCGGACAAGGCCATCGACCTCATCGACGAGGCCGCGTCCCGGCTCAAGATGGAGATCGACTCGGCGCCCGTCGAGATCGACACGCTCCAGCGTCAGGTCGAGCGGATGAAGCTGGAGGAGTTCGCCCTCAAGAAGGAGAAGGACGAGGCGAGCAAGGAGCGCCTGGAGCAGCTGCGGGAGCGGTTGCGCGAGCAGGAGGCCCAGCTGGAGGAGCTGCAGGCCCGCTGGCGCGCCGAGAAGGCGTCGCTGAACCGCGTGGGCGAGTTGCGGTCGCAGCTCGAGGAGGCCAAGACCCGGCGCGACCTCGCCCTGCGCGACGGCCGCTACCAGGAGGCGTCCCGCATCGAGTACGAGACCATCCCGGGCATCGAGCGAGAGCTGGCCGAGGCTGAAGCGGCCGAGCACGACCACCCGCGCATGGTGAACGAGCAGGTCACGGCCGACGACATCGCCGCCGTCGTCGCCGCGTGGACCGGCATCCCCGTCGACCGCCTCACCCAGGGCGAGACCGAGAAGCTGCTGAACCTGGAGCACGAGCTGGGCCGGCGGATCATCGGCCAGAAGAGGGCCGTGCAAGCGGTGGCGGATGCGGTGCGCCGCACGCGCGCCGGGATCTCCGACCCCGGACGCCCGACCGGATCGTTCCTGTTCCTCGGCCCGACCGGTGTCGGCAAGACCGAACTCGCGAAGGCGCTCGCCGCGTTCCTCTTCGACGACGAGAAGGCGATGGTCCGCATCGACATGAGCGAGTACGGGGAGAAGTTCTCCGTCTCCCGCCTCGTCGGAGCGCCTCCCGGCTATGTCGGTTACGAGCAGGGCGGTCAGCTGACCGAGGCCGTGCGCCGGCGTCCGTACTCGGTGATCCTGCTCGACGAGGTCGAGAAGGCGCATCCCGAGGTCTTCGACGTGCTGCTGCAGGTGCTGGACGACGGCCGTCTCACCGACGGCCAGGGCCGCACCGTGGACTTCCGCAACACCATCCTGGTCCTCACCTCGAACCTCGGCAGCCAGTTCCTCGTCGACACGACGCTGAACGCGACCGAGCGCGAGGAGGCTGTGCTGCAGCTGGTCCGGCAGGCCTTCAAGCCGGAGTTCGTGAACCGCCTCGACGACATCGTCGTGTTCTCGGCCCTGACCCAGGAGGAGCTCGGCGAGATCGTCGAGCTGGGCATCGACCGGCTGATGCTGCGGCTCTCCGAGCGGCGCCTGGAGCTGGCGGTCACACCGGATGCGCGGGCCTGGCTGGCCGAGCGCGGCTACGACCCCATCTACGGAGCCCGCCCGCTGCGCCGCCTGATGCAGCGCGAGATCGAGGACCGGCTCGCGACCGAGTTGCTGGCCGGCGAGGTCCGGGACGGCGATCTGGTGCGGGTCGACCTCGACAGCGAGAACGACCACCTGACGGTGTCGGCCGTGCGCGAGTGACGGCCGCACCCGCCGGACGCGTAGGCTTCTGAGCATGCGTGCTGCTGTCATCCACGGGGAGCGCGATGTGCGCCTCCAAGAGGTCCCTGCTCCCGTCCTGTACACCGGCCCTGACGCCGACGGCCTCGATGCCGTGGTCCGGGTGGTCGCCGCCTGCGTCTGCGGCAGCGACCTGTGGCCCTACCGCGGGGTGGTCCCCACGACGGAACCGCGCCGCATCGGCCACGAGTTCGTCGGCGTGGTCGAGCAGGTCGGCCCCGGCGTGCAGAAGATCAAGCCGGGCGACTTCGTGATCGCTCCGTTCTACGACTGCGACATGACGTGCGTGAACTGCCGGAACGGTGTCAGCACCTCGTGCCTCCACGGCGGCTGGTGGGGAGCGGACGACCGCAACGGCGGCTTCGCCGACGGCGGCCAGGGCGAGTATGTCCGCGTCCCGCACGCCGACGGCTCCTTGGTCGCGACGCCCGAGTACCCGCGCGCCGACCTCATCCCGAGCCTGCTGACGCTGTCGGATGTGATGGGCACCGGCCACCACGCCGCGGTCTCGGCCGGCGTCACGGCGGGGAGCACGGTCGTCGTCGTCGGTGACGGCGCGGTCGGCCTCTGCGCGGTGCTCGCCTCGGCGCGGCTCGGAGCTTCCCGGATCATCGCGATGTCGCGCCACGAGAGCCGCCAGGCGCTGGCCCGCGAGTTCGGCGCGACCGACATCGTCGCCGAGCGCGGTGACGCCGGGGTCGCCGCCGTCGTGGAGCTGCTGGACGGGATCGGCGCGGACTGCGTGCTCGAGGCGGTGGGCACCAAGGAGTCGATGGATCAGGCGATCCGTTCCACGCGCCCCGGTGGGATGGTCGGCTACGTCGGCGTCCCGAACGGCGGACCCGAACTCCCGGTTCGCCCGTTGTTCAGCAGCAACATCGGGGTGAACGGCGGCGTCGCTCCCGTGCGCAACTACATCGAGGACCTGCTGCCGGACGTGTGGTCCGGTGCGATCGAGCCGGGTCGCGTCTTCGACCTGGAGCTCCCGCTGACCGACATCGCGGAGGCGTATGCCGCGATGGATGAGCGGCGCGCCATCAAGACGCTCGTGCGTCCGTAGCCGTCGCCGCGGCGTCAGCCGTGGTAGCGGACGATCTCCTCCAGAGGACGACGGCTACGCGGCGCCGACTCGCGCTCGCGCAGCCGATCCGGCAGCGAGTCCGGGTCGCCGAGCACACCGAGCGCGGTGACGGAGACCGGCTCGAAGCGCTCCTCGAGGTCGAAGGCCTGACGCAGCCCGTCCGGGTCGAAGCCGCCCATCTGGTGTGCGTGCAGCCCGTCGTGGTGGGCCTGGATGGTGAGATGGGCCACGGCCTGCCCGAGGTCGTAGGTGGCCCAGCGGCGCTCGTGACCCTCTGCGTCCACGACCTCAGCGGCCGCGACGATGAGGACCGCGGCGGCTATGGCCCAGGCCTGGTTGAAGCCCTGGAGGTTCGCGACGATGGTGTCGAACTCCGCCGTGCCCCGGCGGGCGACGATGAAGCGCCACGGCTGCGTGTTCGAGGCCGACGGCGACCAGCGCGCCGCTTCGAGCGCCGAACGCAGGACGATGTCATCCACCTCGGCCGAGGCGTCGAACGCGCGGGGACTCCAGCGCTCGGCGAGAGTGGTCAGCAGGGGCGCGGACGTGTCGGCGGTACGGGTGGCGGCCTCGGCGATGGGCATGGCTCCTCCAGGGGATGCTCGGTGGGATGGGGTCGGCTCCATTGCCTGGCTATGTCCATGTAAACACATGGTTCGCGGAGGAATTCCCGCGCATCCCGTCCCTCCCCTTTCGCCGAAGTGCTCGTTGTTGCACGCGGGCACG
>NZ_JBQCGZ010000112.1:0-6950 GCF_051955155.1 Leifsonia sp. | reverse complement strand
AGCGCCCGGCGATGGTGCGAGCATCCCTATACCTCTACCGGTTCTCCAGCTGGAAAGAGCTCCGCCGCGACCACGTGTGGTGGGTGCGCGAACGGGTGGCCGAGCTCGTGCCGCCGGTGACGCTGACCGGCCCTCGGCGCTGACGGGCTCGCCCCAGCGCGTGGAGTCTGGAGAATTGTGGACGCTTCATGTCGCGTGAGGCCCGCCAAGAGCGACCACAAGCGTCCACTAGTGACGGCTAGTCGCCGCCGGGCGGCTCCGTGACCTCGCTCTCGTGGTGCGGTGCCGTCTCGGTCTCGCCGTGCTCGTCGATCGGTGCTGGGCGATCGTGCGAGTGCAGCATGGCGGTGATCATCGCGTTGGCGACCGCGAGGAACGGCACGGCGAAGAGCGCTCCCGGCACTCCGGCCAGCCCGGTGCCGGCGGCGACGCCGACGACGACCGCGAGCGGATGCACCTTCACCGCACCGCCGACCAGCAGCGGCTGCATCACGTGCGCCTCCAGCAGGTGGACGAGCAGCACGCCCGCGAGCATGATCACGGCCTGAATCGGACCGGCGAAGACCAGGGCGATGCCGACCGCGATGATGCCCGAGACGATCGCGCCGACGACCGGGATGAACGAGAACAGCAGCACGATCACGCCGATCGGGATGGCGAGCGGCAGGCCGAGGAAGAACGCGACGAGCCCGATGCCGACGCCGTTGACGGCGGCGACCAGGATCTGCACGCGCACGAACGCGGTCAGGGTCGACCATCCCGCCTCGCCGCCGGCCTGGATCGCCGGGCGTCCGCTGCGCGGGAACAGCCGCGTGATCCAGCGCCAGATGCCACCGCCGTCGATGAGCATGAAGATGGTCGCGAAGATCGCGATCAGGGCGCCGGCCAGCACGTGGCCGGTGGTCGTGCCGACGCGCAGCGCGCCGCCGATCAGCGCGGAGCTGTCCTTCTGCGCGAAGGCCCCCGCGCTCCGGATCCAGGAGTCGAACTCTCGGTCGCTGACGTTCCACGGCGGCTGGCGGAGCGCCTGCCTCGCGCGGTCGTACGCGGCGACCGACTCGTGCTCCAGCTGCGGCAGTCCCGCTCTGACCTGCCACACCACGAGCAGCACCAGTCCGGCGATGATGGCGGCGAACAGGACGAGGCAGAGCGCGATCGCCGCCCACCTGGGCCAGTGGTGCCGCACGAGCGCGGCGACGCTCGGCTGGAGCAGCGCCGCCACGAGCAGGGCGACGAGCAGCGGCACCACGATCTCGTGGAAGACGATCACGAGATAGATGACCAGGCCGGCCAGCGCGGCGATCACCAGCAGCCGCCACGACCATTCGGAGGCGGCGCCCACGCCGCCGGGGACGGACGACTCCCGGACGACGGGCTGGCTCTTGCGCGGAAACGCGATCATGACGGACCCCTTACCTGTGCAGTCGCCCGACCATACGCCGCGCGGCTGTGCGCGTCTGCGGGTTGCGCGCGGGTGCGCGGCGGCCCGGGTGCGGAGCGGTCCGGGCGCGCCGGTCAGGCCGCGCGGCGGCGGGCCGGTTCCGTGCGGGCGCGAAGCGCAGGCGCGACCCGCCGGGAGGACTCGCCGGGACCGTCGAGCCGCACCGGGGGCAGGCCGGCGCGGCAGCGGACCCAGACGGCCCGGCGGATCAGCGGAAGGCGGTTCACGGGGAGCGACGGTATCCGCTCTCGCGAGGCGGGTCAAGCGGTGCCGGCGTCACGCGTCGGCGTCCGCGCCCAGCTCCGGGGCGCCCTCCTCCTCCGTCCCGTGCCCGATCTGGGCGTACACCCGCGGGTTCCTGCGCTTCAGCACCGCGCCCCAGACCACCCCGATCACGCCGGCGGCGATCACGATCGCGGGGAGCAGGAACGTCGTCGCCGACGGCGGCGCGGTCGGGTCGCTGGTCAGCAGCGTGTTGAAGTAGACGACGATCAGGATGAACACCACGCCGAGCAGGACGCCCGAGATCGCCGGGGCGACCACCCGCTGCCAGGAGCCGAGGCCGTGCCGGGAGCGGCGGAAGAAGCCGATCACCGCGAACGACACGATCGCCATCAGCAGCACCAGTCCGAGCGCGCCGGTGTTGGTCAGCCACGAGAACAGCGTGAGCACCGGGAACAGGATGGCGGGGGCGCCCTTCGGCGGCACCCAGCCGACGCTCGCCAGCGCGAAGGCGGCGATGACGACGACGGCCAGGACGGTCTGGGTCAGCGATCCGGCCCACGGCGCCCTGCTGTGCCTGCGCACCGTGGCCAGCCAGCCCGGCAGCACGCCCTCGCGGCCGAGCGAGAAGAAGTAGCGGGCGACCGCGTTGTGGAAGCTGACCAGCGACGCGAACAGGCTGGTGATGAACAGCACCTGTGCGATGTCGCTGATCAGCACGCCGACGTGCGACTGCAGGAACGAGAAGATCAAGTCGGGGCCCTGCTCGGTGGAGTCCTTGACGACGTTGCTCGGCCCGGAGGCGATGGTCATCGCCCACGACGAGAGCGCGTAGAAGATCGCGATGACGCCGACCGCGGTGTAGGTCGCGCGCGCGACCGGGCGCCGCGGGTCCTTCGACTCCTCGCCGTAGATCGCGGCCGACTCGAAACCCATGAACGCGGCGATCCCGAACGCGAACACCGCGCCGATGCCGGGCACGAACAGCGCGGACGGGCTGAGCGCCTCGGCGGTCACGCCCTCCGGGGCGACGACGAACGACGCGATGTCGTAGACGATCACGACCAGGAACTCGAGCGCCACCAGCACGCCGAGCACCTTCGCCGACAGGTCCACCCGGTTCACGCCGAGCGCGCCGACGATCGCGATGCAGACCAGGATAGGCAGCCACCAGGGCACATCCCAGCCGAACTTGGTGGACAGCAGCGACGCGACCTGATAGCCGAAGAGCCCGTACACGCCGATCTGCATGGCGTTGTACGAGACCAGGGCGACGAGCGAGACGCCGACGCCCATCGGCCGGCCGATGCCCTGCGCCACGTACGAGTAGAACGCGCCGGCGTTGGTCACGTACCTGCTCATCGCGGCGTAGCCGACCGCGAAGATCGCGAGCGTCGCGCCGAGCAGCAGGAACGACAGCGGAACGCCGAGGACACCGGTGACGGCGAAGGTCGTGGTGACGCCGCCCGCGAGGACCGTCAGCGGCGCCGATGCCGCGACGATCATGAAGGTGACGGCCGGGACGCCGAGCCGGCGGTGGGATGGGGCGGCCGCGCCGGTGCTCACGGCGACGTCGTTGGTGGAGGTCATGCTTCTACTCCCTCGGGGAAGCGCGCTGGGGGATGCGCGACTCCACCGATCCAAGCGGCACGCGCGCGCGACGGCTTGCACGCGGGCGCACGCCGTTTGTCGCCACGGGAACAGAGCGGGACGCGCGGGGATCGGTCAGCCGGCGTCCGCGTGCCGCGCGAAGTCGAGCAGCTGCTGCTGCATGTCGGCGTAGGAGGTGGCGGACGGCACTGGGCGGCCGTCGCGCACGGCCACCGCCGCATCCACGGCGGCGTCGATCGCGACCCGGTACGGCAGCGAGCCGGTGCTCACCCTGCGCACGCCGAGGTCGCGGAGCCGGCCGAGGGAGAGGCCGGGCACCACGAGCACGTTCAGCGGCAGCGGAACGGCGGCCACGAGCGCCTCCAGCGTCGCCGGATCCGCCGCGCCCGGCACGAAGAAGCCGTCGGCCCCCGCCTCCGCGTAGGTCAGCGCGCGAGCGGTGACCGCCTCGACCGTGTCGTCCTCGTGGAACCAGTACGAGTCGACGCGCGCGTTCACGAACACGTCGGGAGCCGCCGCCTTGATCGCGCGGATCTTCGCGGCCGGGATGGCCGGGTCGACGAGCCTGCCGTCCGCCGAGTCCTCCAGGTTCACGCCGGCGACGCCGAGGCCGGCGACCAGCGCGGCCACCTCGCCGGGGTCGTCGCTGTAGCCGTCCTCGATGTCGGCGGTCAGGTACACCGGCAGGGACCGCAGCCGGTGGACGAGCGCCACCGTCGCCTCCCTGCTCGCGCCGCCGGCGTCCGGTCGCCCGGTGGAGGCGTTGACGCCGAAGCTGGTCGTGCCCACCGCGGGGAATCCCGCCGCCGCGAACGCGATAGCGGAGCCCGCGTCCCAGGCGTTCGGCAGCAGCAGCGGCTCCGGCTGGACGTGCAGATCGTGGAACGACATCGGCTCACCCTTCGACGCCAGCAGGGTAGCGCGTGCGACCGACGGCGTGTCAGGCCCCGCGCGTACAGTGACGCGCATGCGACGGGGAGCGGTGGCGGTGCTGTGCCTCGTGCAGTTCGTGGACGTCCTCGGCGTCACCAGCGCCACCACGGCCATCCCCGCCCTGCTCGCCGGCGTGGGGGCGGACAGCTCCGCCGCCGGGCCGCTCGCGACCGTCTACGCGATGTTCTTCGGCGGCGTGCTGATCCTGGGCGCCCGGCTCGGCGACCGGTACGGCCACCGCCGCGTCCTGCTGGTAGGGGTCGGGATGTTCGGCGCTGTCTCCGTACTGGGGGCGACCGCCGCCTTATGGCAGGGCGCGGCGCTCGCTGCGGTGCTCGTCTCCCGGGCGCTGCAGGGCGCGGCGGCCGCGCTCTCGGTGCCCTCCGCCCTGCGGCTGCTGCTGCTCGCCGCGCCGGAGGGTCCCCGCCGGGCGGCCGCCCTCGGCGCGTGGAGCGCGACCGGCGCGGCGGCGGGCGCGTCCGGCTTCCTGGTCGGCGGCGTCCTCGTGCAGTGGTTCGGCTGGCCGGCGGTGTTCTGGGTCAACGTGCCGCTCGCGGTCGCGCTCGGCGCCGGCATCCTGCTGGCGGTGGCGTCCTCCCGCGACGCGGTCGCCGGCACCGGCGTCGACGTCCTCGGAGCAGCCCTGCTGATCCTCGCAGTGATGTCGGTCATCGCGGGAGCGGCCTGGATCGAACGCGGCGAAACGCGCGTCCTCGGCATCGCCGCGGTCGCGGCCGGCCTGCTGCTGGCGGCGCTCCTCGCGTGGTGGCTGCGGCGCGCGCCCGACCCGCTCATCCCGCGCGAGGCGTTCCGCTCGCGCCCGCTGCGCGAGGGGACGGCGCTCTCGTTCGTGAATACGGCGACGACGAGCTCGGCCGCGGTGCTCGCGACCCTCTACCTGCAGCAGCGGATGCACTTCGATCCGGTGGCGACGGGGCTCACCCTGATGGCGTTCAGCGTGTGCGTCATCCTTACCTCCAGCGCCAGCCGGGCGGTGCTCGCGCGGCTCAGCGCGCGCGTGGTCGCGGGAATCGGTATCGGCGCAATCGCGGCGGGCTGCGCCGTGCTCGCCCTGACGGCGGGGAGCTGGTGGGGCGTCCTCGCCGGGGTGTCGGTGAGCGGCGCCGGGCTCGGCCTGTCCTCCGTCGCCGCCACCACGATCGGGACCGCCGTCCCCGGCCGGCTCGCGGGAAGCGCGAGCGGGATCCTCAACACCGGAGCGCAGCTCGGCACCGCGCTCGGCGTCTCGGCGGCCGTGCTGATCGCGTCGTGCCTCGGCGTCGCCGCCGGCTGGCGGGCCGCGGCGCTCGGGGCCGCGGGGACGGCGGCCGTCTGCCTGCTCCGGCCAGGCCGCGGCCGCCGCCGGTGACGGCAGCCCGCGCCGCTACCCGACCGGCTCCAGCTGGGGCGCGAGGTTGTGGTTGCGCGCGAACAGGTTGTGCGGGTCGTACTGCGCCTTCACCGCGGCGAGCCTGCGCGCCGTCTCCTCCGGGTACACCGCGGCGACGTCCGCCGCCGTCGCGCCGCCGAGGAAGTTCGCGTACGCGCCGGAGACGTGCGGCGCCAGCCGGTCCCAGGTCCGGGCGACGGAGGGAGCAGCGGCCTCGACGACCGGGAGGGGGCCGGCGACGAACGTGGTGATCATCGCGGCGGCGGAGCGGTGCGCGAACGCCGTGGCATCGGCCGCCACCCGTCCCATCGCGCCGCCGAGCGCGTGCACGCTGAAGACGGCCGGCTGCTCCTCCGCGGCGATCTCGGCGACCGTCGTCATGGCCGCGCCGAGCGCGTGCGGTGGAACGAACGCGTCGCGGACGTTCAGCCCGAAACCGGGCGGGAGCACGCCGCCCGGCTCCAGCACGTCGGGGTACGCCCGCACCGACACGTCGTCGGCGAGGATGGTGCCGAGCCGGCGGAGGGGATCGATCGCGCGCTGCGCATCCGCGGGAGCGCCGTCGAAGGCGACCACGAGCTCGACGGGCGCCTCCCTGCCCCCGGCGAACGGGTTGGCGAGCTTCGCCACCGAGCTGAGCGCCTCCGGTGCGCCGCGCAGCTGGTCGGCCCAGCCGGTCAGCACGCGGCCGGCCTCCGACGCGGGGAAGGTGATCCGGCCGAACGTCAGCTCGCCGCCGTCGTGCGCCTCGAACTCGAACGCCGTGACGACGCCGAGGTTCCCGCCACCGCCGCGCACCGCCCAGAACAGGTCGGCGTTCCGTTCGCGGTCGGCCACCAGGACGTCGCCTGCCGCCGTCACCAGCTCGACGGCCGCCAGATTGTCGAGGGCGAGGCCCTGGGAGCGCACCATCCAGCCGATCCCGCCCGAGAGCGTCAGCCCGCCGACGCCGACGCTCGCCGTGTCCCCGGAGGAGATCACGAGCCCGTGCGGGACGAGCGCGGCGCAGACCTCGCCCCAGCGCGCGCCTCCGCCGACGCGGACGCGGCGCCCGCCGAGCAGGACCACCTCGTCCATGGCGCGCAGGTCGAGGACGACGCCCCCGTCGACCGTGCCGAAGCCGGCGAACGAGTGCCCGCCGCCGCGCACCGCCAGCGGGAGCCCGGCCGACGCCGCGAACCCGATCACGGCGCGCACGTCGTCGGTGCCGGCCGCCTGGACGACGACGGCCGGGTCCGCCACCACCAGCGGGGTGCGGGCCGCCGCCGCGAAGTCCGCGTCGCCTGCCGCGATCACCCGTCCGCTGACGCTCCTGCGCAGCGCTTCGATCGATTCGCTCATGTCTTCTCCTCA
>NZ_JBQCGZ010000111.1:0-8879 GCF_051955155.1 Leifsonia sp. | reverse complement strand
CGCGTGCGCGAGCTCCAGCTCGGCGCGGGAGTTGTCCAGGAGCGGGGCGAGCCGTCGCCGGATGCCGATGTTGGCGCGCATCCGCGGGTCGTACGCGTACCAGCCGTACATCGCCTGGCGGTACTCCTCGCTCACCATCTCCAGGGTCAGCTCGTCGTGGTTGCGCAGGAACACGCCCCAGGCCGCGCCCTCCGGCACGTCCGTCGTCTCCGAGAGCACGCGGATCAGCTCGACCGCCTGCTGGGAGCGCAGCGCGTAGAAGATGCGCGGCATGACGGGGAAGTCGAACGCCATGTGGCACTCCGGCTCCTCCTCGGAGCCGAAGAACGCCGCGACCTCGCGGGGCCACTGGTTCGCCTCCGCGATCATCATGCGGCCCGGGTACTCGCGGTCGACCATCTCGCGCAGGCGCTTGATGAACTCGTGCGTCGGCGGCTCGCCCTCGCCGTTGCCCTCGTCCGACTCGTACAGGTACGGGATGGCGTCCAGCCGGAAGCCGTCGACGCCGAGGTCGAGCCAGAACCGGACGATGTCGTGCATCGCCTCGTGCACGGCGGGGTTCTCGAAGTTGAGGTCGGGCTGGTGCGAGAAGAAGCGGTGGAAGTAGTACTGCCTGCGCGCCTCGTCGAAGGCCCAGTTGGAGTCCTCGGTGTCGACGAAGATGATGCGGATGTCCGGCCACTTCTCGTCCGTGTCGTTCCACACGTAGAAGTCGCCGTACGGGCCCTCGGGATCGGAGCGCGACTGCTGGAACCACTCGTGCTGGTCGGAAGTGTGGTTCATCGGCAGGTCGATGATGATGCGCATGTTGCGCTCGTGCGCCTTGGTGACCAGGTCGCGGAACTCGTCGATGGTTCCGAACTCGGGCAGGATCGCCTTGAAGTCGGAGACGTCGTAGCCGCCGTCGCGCAGCGGCGACTGGAAGAACGGCGGCAGCCAGAGCGCGTCGACGCCCAGCCACTGCAGGTAGTCCAGCTTGGAGGTGAGGCCGGCGATGTCCCCGGAGCCGTCCCCGTTGCTGTCCACGAACGAGCGGACCATCACCTCGTAGAACACGGCTCGGCGGTACCACTGGGGGTCCAGCGTGAGTCCGGGCAGCGTGATGGGGGCGGTGAAGCTCACGATTCTCCTTTCGGCCCCGTCGGCCGATGTAAGCGGTTGCAACCGTCAAAGTCTAGGGGGTCGCGGAGGTGGCCTGTCCAGTCCTGCCTAGACTGGTCGGGATGATCCCCACCTCTGTCCCAGACACGGCTTCACCCTACGCCGCGGCGCTCGGCCGGCTGCCCGTCCGGCGCTCGGAGACGGACCTGCTGGGAGGGACCACGCGGTACTGGGACTACGGCGACGAGGACGCCGACACGACGCTCGTCCTGGTGCACGGCTTCCGCGGCGACCACCACGGCCTCGAGCCGGTCGTCGCGCAGCTCGACGGGATGCGGCTGGTCTCGCCCGACCTCCCCGGCTTCGGCGCGTCGACGCCGATGACGGAGGCCGCGCACGACATCGAGGGCTACGCCCGCTGGCTGCGCGCGTTCGTCGCGGCGCTCGCCCCGAGCGGCCGGGTCGTCCTCCTCGGGCACTCGTTCGGCTCCATCGTCGTCTCGGCCGCGCTCGCCGACCCTGCGACGCCCCGGCCGGACGCGGTCGTCCTGGTGAACCCGATCGGCCAGCCCGCGCTGCACGGGCCGCGCGGCATCCTCACCCGGCTGGCGATCTTCTACTACTGGCTCGCCGCGGTGCTGCCGGAGCGGCTCGGCTTCGCGCTGCTGCGCAACCGGGTCATCGTCCGCGTGATGAGCATCGCGATGGCGAAGACGAAGGAGCCGGCGCTGCGGCGCTGGATCCACGGCCAGCACGACAGCTACTTCTCGGCCTTCAGCGACCGCCGGGTGGTCCTGGAGGCGTTCCGGGCGTCGGTGTCGCACGACGTCAGCGAGTTCGCGGCGGGCATCCCCGAGCGCACGTTGCTGGTGGCGGCGGTGGACGACGACATCACCCCGATCGCCGCTGAGCGCCGGCTGCGCGGGCTGTTCCCGGACGCCCGGCTGGTCGAGATCGAGGGCGTCGGCCACCTCATCCACTACGAGAAGCCTCTCGAGGCCGCTCGTGCGATCGAGGAGTTCCTGGCATGAGGGTCCTGTTCGACTGCCGCTACACGCGCATCGGCCGCCACGACGGGATCAGCCGCTACAGCGCGGAGCTCGTCACGGCGCTCGCGAAGCGCCACGCCGTGACCATGCTGATCAGCGACCACCGGCAGCTGGAGATGCTTCCCGACCTGCCGTGGGAGCTGATCCCGTCGCCGACGTCGGTGGGGGAGCCGTGGGTCGCCCGGCGCGTGAACAAGCTGAAGCCGGACGTCGTGTTCACGCCCATGCAGACGATGGGCGGGTTCGGCCGCCGGTACCGGCTGATCCTCACCGTCCACGACCTCATCTACTACCGGCATCCGACGCCGCCGCGCGACCTCCCGGCGTTCGTGCGCGTGCTCTGGCGGCTGTACCACCTGTCCTGGTGGCCGCAGCGGATGCTGCTCAACCGCTCGGACGCGGTGGTCACGGTCTCGAACACCACCAAGCGGCTGATCGCCGACCACCGGCTGACCAAACGGCCGGTCTACGTCGTGCCGAACGCGGCGAACATGCCGGAGCCCGCCGAGGCGCAGGCGCAGGCGGAGCGGACCGAGCCGGAGACGCGGAGCCTCGTCTACATGGGCTCGTTCATGCCGTACAAGAACGTGGACACCCTGGTCCGTGCCGTCGCGCTGCTGCCCGGCTACGAGCTGCACCTGATGAGCAGGATCGGCGAGCACGAGGCCGAGCGCCTGTCCGCCCTCGCCCCGGATGCCAGGATCGTCTTCCACAACGGCGCGAGCGACGAGGAGTACGCGCAGACGCTCGCGCGGGCGACCGCGCTGGTGACCGCGTCGAAGGACGAGGGCTTCGGCATCCCGCTGCTGGAGTCGATGACGCTCGGGACGCCGGTGGTCGTCAGCGACATCCCGATCTTCCGCGAGATCGGCGGCGACGCCGCGCTGTACTTCGCCGCCGACGACCCGCAGGCGCTGGCCGACCGGGTGCGGCACCTGGAGCAGCCGGGGGTGTGGGCGCAGCGCTCCGCCGCCTCGCGCACCGAAGCCGCCCGGTTCAGCTGGGACGCGTCGGCCGAGCACCTGCTCACCGTGCTGACCGCGACGACCGGCCGCGCGGGGCGGCGCGCGCGCTGACGGCGGCGATCGTCCGCAGCTCCGGAGTTCCCGAGCTCGAGGTGCGGACGCCGCTCAGAGCCGGTACTTGAATCCGACGTGGCTGGGCGTGAAGCCGAGCCGCTCGTAGAACCGGTGCGCGTCGGAACGCGCCGCGTCCGAGGTGAGCTGGATGAGTCCGGCGCCCGTGTCGCGGCCGGCCTCGATCGCCCACCGCAGCATCGCCGCGCCCAGTCCGCCGGAGCGGCGGTCCGACCGCACCCGCACGGCCTCGACCTGGAGGCGGGAGGCGCCCGCCCTCGCCATGCCGGGAATGAGCGTGAGCTGCATCGTGGCGACGATGCCGTCGTCCGGATGATCGAGCACGAGCAGGACGTTCGCGGGGTCGGCGTCGATCGCCTCGAACGCCCGCCGGTACGCGGCCGCGTCCTCGGCCCGCGCCCGGTCGCCGCGTCCCGCGCTGATCGGATCGTCGGCGAGCAGCGCGACGACCGCCGGGACGTCGGCCTCCGTCGCGGAGCGCAGGACGTGGCCGGCGAGCGGCACGGGAAGCGCGACGCGCAGCTGAATGGTCACAGCACCGACGCCGTGAGCAGGTCGTGGTCCTCCGGGCCGAGGTTGAAGCGATCCAGGGCGAGCGCGCCGTCCCGGTAGCGGAAGCGGTGCACCGAGCCGTTGGGGATGACCTCGCCGGGGCCGGGACGGGCGTGGCCGGTGACGTGGCGGGCGATCGACCCGATCACGCCGCCGTGGCTGACGACGATGACGTGCGCGCCGGGATGCCGCTCGCCCAGCTCCAGCAGTGCGGGCAGCGCCCGGGCGACGACCTCGTCCCGCGACTCGCGGCCGGGGACCGGCTCGTCCTCCGGCCAGCGTTCCAGGATCTCGGCGCCGGTGAGGCCCTCCGCCTCGCCGTACCGTCGCTCGGCGACCGCGGCCAGCGGCACCGGTTCGCCCAGTCCGACGTGCCCGGCGATGATCCGCCCGGTGTCCAGCGCGCGCGAGAGCGGGCTCGCGTAGATCGCGTCGAAGCGGCCGCCGGCGAGGGCCCTGCCGGTCGCGTCCGCCTGCGCGCGTCCCGTCGCGTTGAGGGGGATGTCGCTGGAGCCCTGGATGCGCTTGGCCAGGTTCCAGTCGGTCTGCCCGTGCCGTACGAGGGAGATGAGGGTCACACGCGTCCTTTCGCCGCAGGACGCGCGGAGGGCTACGCGAGCCGTCGGGAGAGCTCGACCAGCGTCTCCGTCGTCCCCGCGTTCAGCTTAACGGTCGCCCGGGTGTCGCCTTTCGTCTCGCCCCTGTTGAGGATGACGATCGGCAGCTTGCGGCGCCGCGCCTCCTCCAGCAGCCGGATGCCCGAGTTGACGGTGAGCGACGACCCGGCGATGAGCAGGGCGTCGGCCGTCCTGACCAGCGCGCTCGCCTCCCGGTAGGTCTCCGGCGGGATGAACTCGCCGAAGAAGACGACGTCCGGCTTCAGGTGGCCGCCGCAGACCGTGCAGTCCGGGACGACGAAGGCGTCGACGTCGCGGACGATGGCGTCGCCGTCCGGAGCGATCTCCACCTCGCCGTCGGTGTCGAGCTGCGGGTTCGCCGCGTCGATCCTGTCCTTGATCGCGCCGCGCGCGAAGATCTGCCCGCAGACGAGGCAGCGGATGCGCTCCACCGAGCCGTGCAGCTCCACGACACGCCTGCTTCCGGCCTGCAGGTGCAGCCCGTCCACGTTCTGGGTGACGACGCCGTTGGTGACGCCCGCCTCCTCCAGCCGGGCGAGCGCGCGGTGCCCGTCGTTCGGACGGGCGGCGGAGAACCGGCGGTAGCCGAGGTGACTGCCCGCCCAGTAGCGCTTGCGGTAGCGGTCGTCGCCGAGGAACTGCTGGAACGTCATCGGGGTGCGCCTGGGCGCACCCTCTCCGCGATAGTCCGGGATGCCGGAGTCGGTGGAGACGCCGGCGCCGGTGAGCACGGCCACCCTGCGGCCGGAGAGCACCTCCGTCGCGCGGTCCAGCCCGTCGGCGAGCTCGGCGGGGAACGCGGGCGCGAGGGTGGGCATGGAGCACCTCCGGAAGGTCGTGACACGAGTCTAAACAGCGCGTGTTTCGAGCGTATTTCCTGCCGCCGGCGCCCGCGGGAGCCGCGGGCCTGGCAGGCTGGTGCGGTGCACATCCAGCGGATCACCGACCTCGACGCCGACGGCCTCGCCGACTACTCCCGCCTCACCGACGTCGCGCTGCGGCGGGTGACCGAGCCCGAGGGCGGCCTCTACATCGCCGAGTCCACCAAGGTGATCACCCGCGCGCTGCGGGCCGGCCACACGCCGCGCTCGGTGCTGCTGCAGGAGCAGTGGCTGCCGGACGTGGAGCCGCTGCTCGCCGGCTTCCCGGACGTCCCCGTGTTCGTCGGCGACGCCGCGGTGCTCGAACGCCTGACCGGCTACCACCTGCACCGGGGCGCGCTCGCCGCCATGCACCGCCCCGCGCTGCCGGGCCCGGCCGACCTGCTCCGGGAGGCGCGCCGGGTGGTCGTGCTGGAGGACATCGTCGACCACACCAACGTCGGCGCGATCTTCCGCAGCGTGGCCGGCCTCGGCGCCGACGCCGTGCTGGTCAGCCCGCGCTGCGCCGACCCGCTGTACCGCAGGAGCGTCCGGGTGAGCATGGGCACGGTCCTGCAGGTGCCGTGGACGCGCATCCCGGACTGGGACCAGGCGGCGCCGCTGCTGCACGACGCCGGCTTCGACATCGCGGCCCTCGCCCTGGCCGACGACGCGGTGACGCTCGATGCGTACGCCGCCGACCCGCCGGAGCGCGTGGCGATGGTGCTCGGCTCCGAGGGCGACGGCCTGTCGCGGAGCGCGCTCGCCGCCGCGGACACGGTGGTCACCATCCCGATGCTGCACGGCGTCGACTCGCTCAACGTCGCCTCCGCGAGCGCGGTGGCGCTATGGGCCCTGCGGGCGCGTTCTCAGCGCTCGCCGGGGGAGTGACGAATAGAATCCGAGGGTGCCCCAGCAAGTCATCGCCGATCCGCCGCGCCGTCAGAGCAGGGCGGTCTACCGCCGCCGACGCTTCGCGGTCTTCGGCTCGGCCGGTGTGCTGCTGGTGGTGTTCCTGTACGTGTTCGGATCGCTGGTCGCACCGGTGCCCGCCACCGCCGCGGTCACGGAGCACGAGAAGTCGATCACCCAGACGGCCGCGCAGCTCGCGTGGCCCGGTTACGGGTCGGCCGCGATCACCGCGCCAGACTACGCGGGGGCGACCGCCTCCCACGGCAGTGACGCGAGCATGCCGATCGCGAGCATGACCAAGACGATCACCGCTCTCGTGATCCTGGACAAGAAGCCGCTGGACGGGTCATCGGAGGGGCCGAAGATCGCGTTCACGCAGAAGGACGTCGACATCTGGAACGAGGTGATCGCCGACGGCGGGTCCTGGGCCCCCGTGGAGGCCGGCACCTCCCTCACCGAGAAGCAGGCGCTCACCGCGATGCTGCTGCCCTCGGCGAACAACTACGCGATCTCGCTGGCGAACTGGGCGTTCGGGTCCACGGGCGCGTACGTGAAGGCGGCGAACGGCTGGCTGAAGGCCAAGGGGTTCACCGGCACGAAGGTCGTCACGCCGGACGGCCTCGACCCCGGCAACGTGAGCACAACCGCGGATCTGCTCGGCATCGGCAAGCTCGTCCTCGCCTCCCCGACGCTGTCCTCGATCGTGTCGCAGAAGTCGGCGACGCTGCCGGGCGCCGGCGCCCAGGACAACACCAACTCGCTGCTCGGCGTGGACGGGGTCGACGGGATCAAGACCGGCAACACCGACGAGGCGGGGTACTGCCTGCTGTTCTCGGCCGAGGTGCCGGTGGGCAAGGCCAAGGTCCGGGTGCTCGGCGTCGTGCTCGGCGCGCAGGACCACGACACGCTGTGGGCGGGCGTGAAGGGCCTGCTGGAGAGCATGCGGGCCGGCTTCCACGAGGTGGACGCGTCGACGACCGGTCAGGTCTTCGGCTCGTACTCGACGCCGTGGGGCGCGTCGTCGAAGCTGGTGGCGACCTCGGCGAAGACGTTCGTCGTCTGGTCGGACACGCCCATCCAGGTGGACGTGACGACGCGCCCGCTGCAGTCCGGATTCAAGGGCGACGTGGTGGGACGCGTGACGTTCACGCTGAACGGGAAGAGCGAGTCGGCCGAGCTGGCCCTCGCCAAGGACGTGCCGGATCCCGGCTTCGGATGGCGCCTGGCGCATCCGGGCGGCCTGGGGACCTGACCGGCGCACGACGAAGGGGGCGGCATGACGATCGAGGCAGACAGCCATGACCTGATCCGCGTGCACGGCGCGCGGGAGAACAACCTCAAGGACGTCAGCGTCGAGCTGCCCAAGCGCCGGCTCACGGTGTTCACGGGCGTCTCGGGCTCCGGCAAGAGCTCGCTGGTGTTCGGCACGATCGCCGCGGAGTCCCAGCGCATGATCAACGAGACGTACAGCGCCTTCGTGCAGGGCTTCATGCCGTCGCTGTCCCGGCCCGATGTCGACGTGCTCGAGGGGCTGACCACCGCGATCATCGTGGACCAGGAGCGGCTCGGCGCGAACGTGCGCTCCACGGTCGGAACGGTCACCGACGCGAACGCGATGCTGCGCATCCTGTTCTCGCGGCTCGGGCAGCCGCACATCGGCTCCCCGCAGGCGTTCTCCTTCAACATCCCCTCGGTCACCGGCAGCGGTGCGATCACGGTCGGCGGCAAGACCGAGGAGCGCACATTCAGCCAGACCGGCGGGATGTGCCCGCGCTGCGAGGGGATGGGTACGGTCTCCGAGATCGACCTGGGGCAGCTCTACGACGAGACGAAGTCGCTGAGCGGCGGCGCGATCACCGTCCCCGGCTACACCGCGGACGGCTGGTCGGTGCGGATGTTCGCGGAGTCCGGCTTCCTGGACGCGGACAAGCCGATCGCCGACTACTCCGAGACCGAGCTGCACGACTTCCTCTACCGCGAGCCGGTCAAGGTGAAGATCAACGGCATCAACCTCACCTACGAGGGCCTCGTCCCGCGCGTGCAGAAGTCGATGCTGTCCAAGGACGTGGACGCCATGCAGCCGCACATCCGCGCCTTCGTGGAGCGGGCGGTCACCTTCGCCCCGTGTCCCGAGTGCGGCGGGACGCGGCTCAGCGCGGGCGCGCGGGCGTCGAAGATCGGCGGGATCAGCATCGCCGACGCCTGCGCCATGCAGATCTCCGACCTGGCGGACTGGGTGCGCGGGCTGGACGAGCCGTCGGTCGCGCCGCTGCTGGCGAACCTGCGGCGCACGCTCGACTCGTTCGTGGAGATCGGGCTCGGCTCCCTCTCGCTCGATCGCGCGTCCGGGACGCTCTCCGGTGGTGAGGCGCAGCGCACCAAGATGATTCGCCACCTCGGGTCGTCACTGACCGACATCACCTACGTCTTCGACGAACCGACGATCGGCCTGCACCCGCACGACATCCAGCGGATGAACGACCTGCTGCTGCGGCTGCGCGACAAGGGCAACACCGTGCTGGTCGTCGAGCACAAGCCGGAGTCGATCGCCATCGCCGACCACGTCGTCGACCTCGGCCCGCAGGCCGGCACCGGTGGCGGCCAGATCGTCTTCGAGGGCACGGTCGACGGTCTCCGTGGCAGCGACACCGTCACGGGGCGCCACCTCGA
>NZ_JBQCGZ010000110.1:0-8575 GCF_051955155.1 Leifsonia sp. | reverse complement strand
CCCCGCCGGGGGGGGGCGGGCCCCCCCCCCCCCAGGCGGGCGGGGGGGGGGGGTCCGCGCCGCCCCCCCCCCCCCCCCCCCCCTGACGGCGGGACGCCTGGTCAGACGGCCAGCGCCAGCTCCTCCGCCTCCGGCTCGTCCACCAGGTAGCGGGCGTAGGCCGGGATGGTCAGGAAGGTCGGGAAGTCCTCGGCGAGAGCGACCTCGCGCAGGATCTCCGCGGCGTCGGCGAACCGGTCGCCCTCCGCGCCGCCGAGGCGCTCCAGCTCCTCGTCGAGCAGGCGGGACACCAGCGCACGGTCGACCGCGGTGCCCTCCTCGGTGACGACCCGGTTCTCGATCCACTGCCGCAGCAGCGAGCGGGAGATCTCGGCGGTGGCCGCGTCCTCCATCAGCCCGTCGATCGCAACGGCGCCGGTCCCGCGCAGCCACGCCTCGATGTAGCGCAGCGCGACCGAGACGTTCGAGCGCACGCCGGCGTCGGTCACCGTTCCACCCGCGCTCGTGATGTCCAGCAGGTCGTCGCCGGTCACGTGCACGTCCTCGCGCAGGCGGTCCAGCTGGTTCGGCCGGTCCCCCAGCACCGCGTCGAACTCGGCCAGCGCTGTCGGGATCAGGTCGGGATGCGCGACCCAGGTGCCGTCGAAGCCGTCGCCGGCCTCCCTGCGCTTGTCGTCGGCGACCTTCGCGAGCGCCCGCTCGGTCGCCTCCGGGTCGCGGCGGTTCGGGATGAACGCGCTCATCCCGCCGATCGCGTGCGCTCCCCGCTTGTGGCAGGTGGCGACGAGCAGCTCGGTATACGCCCGCATGAACGGGACGGTCATCGTGATCCGGTCCCTGTCGCCGAACGCGAACCGGCGGCCGCGGCCGAGGAACGTCTTGATGATCGAGAAGATGTAGTCCCAGCGCCCGGCGTTCAGCCCCGCGCAGTGCTCGCGCAGCTCGTACAGGATCTCCTCCATCTCGAACGCGGCGGGGATGGTCTCGATGAGCACGGTCGCGCGGACCGTGCCGACGGGCATCCCGATGCGCTGCTGGGCGAAGACGAAGATGTCGTTCCACAGCCGCGCCTCGCGGTGCGACTCCAGCTTCGGCAGGTAGAAGTACGGGCCGCGGCCGGTGTCGACGAGGGCCTGCGCGTTGTGCCAGAAGTACAGGCCGAAGTCGGTCAGCGAGGCGCTGGCGGGTGCGCTCCGGCCGGCGCGGTCGGTGAAGGTGAGGTGCTTCTCCACCAGGTGCCAGCCGCGCGGGCGCATCACGATCGTCGGCGTGAGCTCCTGCGGGGTGCTGACCCGGTACTCCTTGCCCTCGGGGCTGGTGTGCCGCAGCTCGCCGCGGATGGCGGCGCGCAGGGTCGCCTGGCCGCCGATGACGTTGGCCCAGGTGGGGCTGGTCGCGTCCTCCTGGTCGGCGAGCCAGACGCGGGCGCCCGAGTTCAGCGCGTTGATCGCCATCTTCGGGTCGGTCGGTCCGGTGATCTCCACCCGGCGGTCCTCCAGGCCGGGGCCGGCCCCGGCGACCCGCCAGTGCGGGTCGACGCGGACGGCCTCCGTGCTGCTGAGGAAGCGCGGGTCGCGGCCGTTGCCGGCGTCGGTGCGCTGCCGCTGCCGCTCGGCGAGCAGCTCCTGGCGCCGGGCGGCGAACGCCTGGTGCAGGTGGTCGACGAAGGCGATCGCCTCCGGGGTCAGGATGTCGTCGTGGCCGGCGGTGCGCGGGCCGGTGATCTCGATCATGAGTCGTGATTCCTTTCGTGTGGGCCGCCATCCGGAAGCGATGGCTGGGGCGCCGCTAGAACTGGTGCTCTTCGGTGGATCCGACCAGGGCGAGGGTGGCGCTGTCGGGGTTGAGCGCCGTCGCGATGCGGTCGAAGTACCCGGTCCCGACCTCCCGCTGGTGGCGGGTGGCGGTGTAGCCGGCGGACTCGGAGGCGAATTCCGCCTCCTGCAGGTCGACGTAGGCGCTCATCTGCCGGGACGCGTAGTCCTTGGCGAGCAGGAACATCGAGTGGTTGAGGGCGTGGAAGCCTGCGAGCGTGATGAACTGGAAGGCGTATCCCATCGCGGCCAGCTCGCGCTGGAAGCGGGCGATGGTCTCGTCGTCGAGGTGCTTCTTCCAGTTGAACGACGGGGAGCAGTTGTAGGCCAGCTTCTTACCGGGGAACTCGGCGTGCACGGCCTCGGCGAACCGGCGGGCCAGCTCCAGGTCGGGCTCGGCCGACTCCACCCACAGCAGATCCGCGTACGGCGCGTAGGCGAGACCGCGGGCGATCACCGGGTCGATCCCGTTCCGCACCTCGTAGAAGCCCTCCGCGGTGCGGGTGCCGCTGAGGAACGCGCGGTCGCGCTCGTCGTGGTCGCTCGTCAGAAGTGTCGCGGCGAGCGCGTCCGTGCGGGCGACGATGATGGTCGGCACCCCGGCGACGTCGGCGGCGAGCCGGGCGGCGTTGAGCGTGCGGATGTGCTGACCGGTGGGGACGAGCACCTTGCCGCCCATGTGGCCGCACTTCTTCTCGCTGGCCAGCTGGTCCTCCCAGTGCACGCCCGCGGCTCCGGCCTGGATCATCCCGTGCATCAGCTCGTACGCGTTCAGCGGACCGCCGAAGCCGGCCTCGGCGTCGGCGACGATCGGCGCCATCCAGTCGGAGACGGGGCCGTCCGTCCCCTCGATCTGGCCGGCGCGCAGCAGCGCGTTGTTGATCCGGCGGACGACGGCCGGGACGGAGTTGGCCGGGTACAGGCTCTGGTCCGGGTAGGTCTGCCCGGACAGGTTCGCGTCGGCGGCCACCTGCCAGCCGGAGAGGTAGATGGCCTCGAGACCCGCGCGCACCTGCTGCACGGCCTGGTTGCCGGTGAGCGCCCCGAGGGCCGCGACCCACTGCGGGGCCTCCGGCGTCGACGGGCGCTGGATGAGCTCCCACAGCCGCTCGGCTCCGCGCCGGGCGAGGGTCTGCTCCTCGCGGACGGGACCGCGCAGGGCAACGACGTCCTCGGCGGTGTAGTCGCGGCGGATGCCGGACCAGCGCGGGTCGGCATCCCACTCCAGCTGCAGCTCCGCGGCGGTCTGCGTGGTCTCGCCGGGGCGGGGATCGGTGTTCATGGTGGCCTCCATCGGTCGGATCGGTTGACACGATCCTGGGGCCGCCGCATCACCCGCGGATCGGATTCGTCAACAGAAATTCCGGCGTTCTTCTGTTTGCCAGAACTTCGGCCGAGTGTCACGATGGCCAGCATGACCGACACCGTCGACGAGGACGTCGCCGCAGACGCACTCACCCTGGGACGCCGCATCCGCGCGTTCCGCACCCGGCGCGGGATGACCCTGGAGGAGCTCGCCGCCGCCATCGACCGCGCGCCGTCGCAGGTCTCCACCATCGAGAACGGCAACCGGGAGCCGCGGCTCGCGCAGCTGCGGACGATCGCCGCCGCGCTCGACGTCACCGTCGACGACCTGCTCGCGCCCGAGGCCCCCGACGAGCGGTCGGCGCTCGAGATCGCCGTCGAGCGGGCGCAGCGCGGCCCCGTCTTCTCCTCGCTCGGGATCGCCCCGGTCCGGGTCTCGAAGGCCGTCTCCGACGCGACGCTGCGGGCGATACTGGCCTTGCATCAGGAGGTCGAGCGACTGCACAAGGAGCGCGCGGCGACGCCGGAGGAGGCCAGGCGCGCGAACGCCGAGCTGCGCGCGACCATGCGCGCGCGGGACAACTACTTCTCCGAGCTGGAGGCGATCGCGGGCGAGCTCCTGGCCGCCGTCGGGCACTCCGGAGGGCCGGTCTCGCACCAGACCGTCGCGGACATGGCCGACCACCTCGGCTTCTCCCTGCACTACGTCGGCGACCTGCCGCACTCCACCCGTTCCGTCACCGACAAGCGCAACGGCCGCATCTACCTGCCCACCGAGCAGTCCGCCTCGCGCGACTCCCGGTCGCCGATTCTGCAGGCGTTCGCGTCCCAGCTGCTCGATCACGAGGAGCCGGGAAATTACGCCGAGTTTCTGCGGCAGCGGGTGGAGACGAACTACCTCACCGCCGCCCTGCTGCTGCCGGAGAAGGACGCGGTCTCGCTTCTCACCGAGGCCAAGAACTTCCGGCGCATCTCGATGGAGGACCTGCGCGATGCCTTTGCGGTCTCCTACGAGACCGCGTGCCACCGGTTCACGAACCTCGCGACCGCGCGGCTGAGCATCCCCGTGCACTTCATGACGGTGCACGAGTCCGGCACGATCATCAAGGCGTACGAGAACGCCTCCGTCGCGTTCCCCTCCGACGCGCTCGGCGCGATCGAGGGCACTCCGGTGTGCAGGAACTGGACGGCGCGCACCGTGTTCGAAGTCGCCGACCGGTTCAGCCCGTACTACCAGTACACGGACACCCCGCGCGGGACGTTCTGGTGCACCTCCCGGATCGAGAAGGCGAAGGAGGGCGACTACTCGGTGAGCGTCGGCGTGCCGTTCGAGCACGTGAAGTGGTTCCGCGGCCGGGAGACCCCGCATCGCGCCGTCTCCCGCTGCCCGGACGAGTCCTGCTGCCGCCGCCCGTCCGGGGCGCTGGCCGAGCGCTGGGAGGGCAACTCCTGGCCCGCGGCCCGCACCCCCACGTCCCTGCTCGCCGCGCTGCCGACGGGCACCTTCCCCGGCGTCGACGCGACCGAGGTCTACACCTTCCTGGAGCGGCACGCGCCGAGCGCGTGAGCGCCGGGGCGCGCTACTCCTGCACGAGCTCGCGGACGGCGACGCCCCACGGGTCGAGGTGCAGCTCTGCGGCCGGGTCGCCCGTGAGCGTGCGCAGCTCGCCCGCGACGCGCGGGGTGATCGTGACCGGGGACTCGTGCTCGGAGACGAACACCACGAAGCGGCGGCCGTCGGCGTGCACCAGGGAGTCGGCGAAGACCCGCGGGTCGTCGAGGCGCACGTCCCGCTCCACGTCGGCGGCCTCGGCGAGCGCGTCGTACAGCCGCCAGGTCTCCTCCGGGTTCACCCGTGCCAGCTCCGAGGCGAAGAACTCGATCGGGTAGCTGCCGAGGACCGCGCGGCCGCGGCCGTGCTCCTTCACGACGAGCGCGGGTCGTCCGTGCGCATCCACCGCGATCACGCGTCCCGAGGTCGCCCGAACCGGGAGGCGGCTGCGGCCGTTCTCGTTTCCGGCCGCGCGGAAGGACAAGACGGAGCCGGCCGGCAGCGAACCGAAGTCCTCCGTGAAGCGCAGCGTCACCACCTCGTCCGTCACCGGCTCGGCCAGCCCGTACGCGCTCTCCATCCGCACGCCGAACAGCGCCTCGGTGTTCGACCACCACGGCCCGCGCTGCACGCCGCTTGGGCCGTGCGCGTAGGACGCGTACACGGTCGCCCCGTCGGCGGCCAGCTCCTCCAGCTGCAGCCACGACGTCGCGCAGAGCTGCTTGACGGACGGCAGCAGGTACAGCCCGTACCCCGACGGGATGCCGCCGTCCTCGCGTTCCCTGACCACGGCGACCGGGATGTGCGCCTCGTGCGCTGCGAGGTACGCCTGCTCCCCCGTCGCCACGATGTGCGCGCGCTCGTCCTCCTGCGTGAACGGGTAGTCGGCGGCCAGGTGCGAGGGCACGACGAGCGCCGCATCCACCGGGGCCCTGCGCAGGTTCGGCAGGTCGATGGCAGCCAGGTCCGACGCGAACCGCGCCAGCTCGCGCAGCGGCGGCTTGGGCGCGCCGGTGCGGTCGGTGATGCCGAAGTGCATCTCGAAGGGATGGTGCGAGTACGGCCGCTGGTCGGCCAGGTCGTCGTAGTCGGTGTTGTTCCACGCGATCCAGCCGGTGGCCCCCGCGAGCAGCGTCGTGTACAGCAGCTGCCGGTAGTAGGAGGCGGCGCCCGCGTCCGAGACGAAGTCGCTGGTCAGCCCGAACTCCTCCATCACCACCGGAAGCCCGGCGTCGCCGCACAGCTCGGCGATGTAGGCGGCCTTCAGGTGCTGCCGCAGCTGGTCCGTCTCCATCCGGTAGACGTGCGGGCCGACGAAGTCGGTGAACGCGGCCAGGTCCTGCACCGAGAAGCCGTTGTCGTGTCCGGTCGTCTCGATGCCCCAGGCGCCGTCGCCGACCGCGACCGGCTGCGTCCCGCCACCGGCGCGCACCGCATCCACGAGCAGCGACGCCCACGCGTCCACGATCGGCCGCGGCGCCTCCCCGCCGTAGATCGGCACCTCGTTCGTGAGCAGCCAGCCGGCGACGGCGGGATGCGCGGCGAACCGCGCGGTCAGCTCCCGCACGTACCAGGCCTGGCGGCCGACGAACCAGACATCGCGGTACAGGTCGCGGCCGTCCCGCCACACCGGGTCCCAGTTCTCGCCGGACATGTGGCCGACCAGGAAGGTCGGCACCGTCGTCATCCCGGTCTCGCTGTGCGCGTCCAGGAAGTCGGCGAAGTTGGCGACGCACTGCTCGTCGAGGGTGTCCGGCGTCGGATGGAAGTCCGGCCAGTAGAAGAACGAGCGGGTCATGTTCAGGCCGTGGTCGGCCAGCACGCGCAGTTCCTGGCGCACGATCTCCGGGTCGTAGCGCGTCCACATCAGCGGTCCTCCTGTGCGCGACCAGAAGTTGGCGCCGAGCCAGAGAACGGGGGTCCCGTCCACGGTGAGCAGGGGCGAAGGGCGGTCCATGATTCCTTTCGGGGCGGGTGTCATTTGACGGCGCCGGCGGTGAGGCCGGCGACGAAGCTGCGCTGGAGGAGCAGGAAGGCGACGACGATCGGGATGGAGACCACCAGCGACGCGGCCATGATCTGGTTCCAGTAGACGTTCGTCTGCGTGGAGTACAGCTGCAGGCCGACCGCGAGCGTCCGGTTCTCGTCCGTCGTCATCACGCTGGCGAACAGCACCTCCCCCCAGCTCGTCATGAACGAGTAGATCGCCACCGCGATGAGCCCGGGCTTCGCCGCGGGCAGCACAACGTGCCAGAGCGCGCCCATCGCGCCGGAGCCGTCCACCATCGCCGCCTCGTCCAGGTCGCGCGGGATGCCGTCGAAGTAGCCGGCGAGCATCCAGATCGAGAACGGCAGCGCGAAGGTCAGGTAGGTGATCACGAGCCCCCAGCGGGTGCCGACCAGCTGGATGCCGACCGCCTGGTTGATGTTCACGAAGATGAGGAACAGCGGCAGCAGGAACAACACGCCGGGGAACATCTGCGTCGACAGCACGGTGGTCGTGAAGACCGACCGGCCCTTGAACCGGTAGCGCGAGACCGCGTAGGCCGCGAAGACCGCGACGATCAGGCTGAGCAGCGTCGCCGAGGTGGCGACGATCAGGCTGTTCACGAAGTACGAGGCGAGCGGGACGGTCGTCCACATGTCGATGAAGGGCTGGAAGGTGATGTTGGTCGGCCACCAGGTGAAGGCACCCTGCACGTCCGACAGCGGCTTCAGCGAGGTGGTGACCATCACGTAGAGGGGCACAGCGGTGAACAGCGTCAGGACGACGATGACGACCCAGCGGAACACGCGGGACGAGGTGGTTTCACGCATGGCGGTTCCTCCGGTTCAGCACGAGCAGGTAGATGCCGGACACGATCAGCAGGAAGATCAGCAGCAGCACGCTCATCGCCGCTCCCGAGCCGAAGTTCCAGGTCAGGAACGAGGCGTTGTAGATGTGGAACGAGATCAGGTCGCCCGCCGGGGGCTGGGCGTTTCCGAACAGCACGAACGGTGTGTTGAAGTCGTTGAACGTCCACAGGAACATCACCAGCAGCAGCACCGCGTTGACCGGCCGCAGCATCGGCAGCGTGATCGCGTGCCACTGCCGGAACGGCTTCGCGCCGTCCACGGCCGAGGCCTCGTAGACCTCGTCCGGGATCGACTGGAGCCCCGCCATCAGCATCAGGAAGGCGAACGGCCAGAGCCGCCAGATCGCCACGATCACGATGGACCAGAACGCGTTCCCTCCGATCAGCCAGAACGGCTTGTCGCCGGGCAGTCCGAGGTTGTCGAAGAGGAAGTGGTTCACCGCCCCGGTGTCCTTCTGCAGCATGAACTTCCAGGTGATGATGCCGGCGTACATCGGCAGCGCGTACGGCACCAGGAAGAGCGTGCGGAAGAAGCCGCGGCCGCGGAACCTGCCCTGCAGCGCGACGGCGGCGGCCATCCCGACGGCCCAGGACAAGCCGACGACGAGGATGGTGAACCCGCAGGTGATCACGAAGGACTGGAGCAGCGCCGAGCCGATCGACGTGTTGAAGTCGAGCGCGACCTGGTAGTTGTGCAGGCCGACGAACGGCGCCTCGCCCCAGTTGGCGATGTAGAACTTGGTGAGCTGGAGGAAGCTGATCCAGATGCCCGTGAGCATGGGCACGACGTGGATGAGCAGCTCGAACACGATGGCCGGTGCCAGCAGCACCAGCGGCAGCCACCATCCCTTCGGCCTGCGCCTGCGCTTCTTGGCTGGCGCCGGGACCGCGGCCGGGGTGGTGCGGACGGATGTCGTCGTCGACATGGGGCTCCTTCGGGGGTCGGACGGGAGGCCGGACCGGGCGGCCGCGGGGGGGGGGGCCCCCCCCCCCCCCCGCCCCGGGGCCGCCCCCCCCCGCAGGCTTTGCGAGGTCGTGGCCGTGGGGCC
>NZ_JBQCGZ010000109.1:0-12392 GCF_051955155.1 Leifsonia sp. | reverse complement strand
CGAGCCCGCGCATCCCGCCGCCCTGCTCCTCGCCGCGTAGCCCGCGCGAGGCCGCGTCGGATCCCGCTCGCCGCATATTTGGCGCAAATGTCGGTTCCGGCGCAGCCTGAGGCGACCTTTGCGCCCAATATGCGGCGAGCGGGATCCGACGCGGCCTCGCGCGGGCTACGCGGCGAGGAGCAGGGCGGCGGGATGCGCGGGCTCGGCCACCTCGTGCGCGGGCTCGCGCCGCTCGGGCACCAGGCTCAGCACCGGCGCACCCGCCGCGAACTCGCCCGCGAACTCGGCCGCGGCCATGCTCAGTAGTTCGCCCTCGGTCACATCGAGCACCCGGCACAGCGCGGCGAGGATCTCGGACGACGCCTCCTTCCGGCCCCGCTCGATCTCGGAGAGGTACGGGATGCTGATCCGCGACCGCTCGGACAGCTGGCGCAGCGTCGCGCCCCGCTCCGTCCGGATCCGGCGGAGCACGGTACCCATCGCGTGCCGCAGAAGCATGGCAGCAGCCTACGACGCGCCCGCTCGTCCCGCGCGACCCGGTCGCCGCGATTCTGCCCACAGCAGAATCCGCGGGCGCGCTCAGGCGGGCTCGGCGCCCGCGAGCACCTCTGGCGGCAGCACGCGCGTCGCGCCGATCACCTCGAAGCCGACGAGCCGGCCCGCCGCGTCGAACTCGGCGTCGACGTAGCTGCCGGCGGGGATGCCGCCCACCGCGCCGTGCCGGCCGCCGGGCGCGCCCGCGTCGTCGAACACGACGTGAGCGATGTCGAGCTCCCGGTCGTAGACGATGCGCATGTCCGCAACGCTACGGAACCGGCCACCGGATGTCGTCGGACCCTCGTACCACCTCGCGTCCGTCCGGCGGCGCATCCGTCGCGACGGGTCTCCGACGTCCTCCCAGGTTCGCGACACACCCGCCGTCCTTCCGGCCATGTCGGTGGTCGAGCGCACAATCGTTCGCATGAGGACCTTGGAGATTTGCGAACGGTGCGACGGGACGGGTGCCGACCCCGTGCAGCGCAGTGAGGAGATCACCGTGTGCATCGAGTGCGCAGGTGACGGCTGCCACGTGACGTACTACGCCGAGCTGGCGGAGACGGCCTGAGCCGATCCGTCAGGCGGTCGTCGACGTCCGGTCGACCCCGATCTGCCAGATGAACGGCGGCACGGTGCCGTTGACGCTCCAGTCGCCGACGATGCGCGCCTTGTAGACCCACGGGTTGTGGGACGCCACGGTGCGCGCGTTCCGCCAGTGCCGGTCGAGCCCCGCCGCCCGGCTGACCGCCGAGGCGCCGAGCGTGTCGAACAGCCGCGTCGCGGCCTGCGGCACCGACTGGCTGAGCACGACCTGCGCCTGCGCCGAGGCGATCTCGGCACGGATGTTCGCGGCGTCGTCCGCCGCGCTGCCCCGCTCCGCCGCGGTCGCCGCCGCGGCGTCCAGCGTCTCCCCGACGGAGCGGACGAGCGAGCGCGCCGTGAACGCCACCGCCGAGACCTCCCCGATGACGGCCTGCAGCTGGCCGTCGTCCTTCGCGAACGGCGCGAGGCCGTGGCTGTAGACGCGGGTGCGGGCGCGCAGGGCCGCGCCCGCGTCCCGCTCCACGGCCTGCGCGATGCCCGCGAGAACGGTCAGCAGCGTCCACTGGTAGAGCGCGGTCTGGTAGCGGAAGCGGTCGGAGAACGCATAGACGTGGTCGGCGAGCGCGCCGTCGAAGACCGCCGTTCCGGTCCCGGTCAGCTGCTGCCCGAAGCCGTCCCAGTCGTCGCTCACGACGACGCCCGGCTGGCCGGTGCGGACCAGGACGGTCACGTCCGCGCCGTCCTCGTCCTTGGCCGTCGCGTCGATCCAGTCCGCGTAGAGGCTGCCGGTCGTGTAGTACTTGCGGCCGTCCACGCGCGGCCCGTCCGGGGTCCGGCGCACGCGGGTCCCGGACTCGCCGAGTCCCACCGCGCCCGTCTCGCTCCAGGCGTTGCCCACGATCTCGCCGGCGGCGAAGCGCGCCAGCCAGGCGTCCCGGTCGGCGGAGGGCGGCGCGACAAGCCGGTCCTCCGCGAACGCGAACTGGCCGCGGAAGATCTGCGGCAGGTTGGAGTCCGCCGCCGCCAGGTCCACGAGCAGTTCGCCCAGCTCGACGAAGCTCAGGCCGCCGCCGCCCGACTCCACGGGGAGCCGGAGCGCGCCGAGTCCGGCCGCCGCCAGCTCGCGCACCGCCTCGGTCGGCAGCTCGTGCTCGCGCTCGCGCCGTGACGCGTCCGCGGCCAGCCGCTCCAGGACGGGCGCCAAGCGTTCGCGCGCGGCCGCCGATCCGGCGGGCGCGCTGAGGGTGGTGTCGGTCATCGTGGCTCCTGTCGTCCGTGCCGGTCAGGTGTAGAGGGAGATGGGCTGCAGGTCGCCGTTGACGTAGTAGGCGCCGACCTCGAGTTTCTTGTAGTCCACCGGGTCGTGCAGGGTGTGCGTCCGCACGTTCCGCCACCACAGGTCGAGTCCGACCGACGACTTCGCCGAGCTGGACCCGGTGACCTCGAACACGCGCGTCGTCACCTCCACCGCGACCTCGGTGGAGACCACCTTGAGCCGTGCGATGCGCTGCGCGAGCCGTCCGCGGTCCTCGGGGCTCACGTCGGAGCCGAGCGCGACGACCGCGTCGAACTCGCGGCCGACGGCGTCGGCGAGCGCCTCCACCGCATCCACCTTCGAGAGCAGCTCGCCGAACACCCGCAGCACGAACGGGTCCTCCGCGTAGCGCTCCACCCCGGAGAGGAACCACGAGTTCCCCCTGGCCAGCGTGAGCTCGCGCGCCCGGGCGAGCGCACCCTGCGCGATGCCGAGGTAGAGGTCGCCGAAGGCCAGCTGGATGCCCGGGGTGATCAGCGTGGAGAACGGCTCGTCCGTCACCTCGCCCAGGATGTCCTCCTCCGCCACCTCGACGCCGTCGAACGTGACCGAGCCGCTGGCGGAGAGGCGCTGGCCCAGCGCATCCCAGTCGCCGTGATAGCGGATGCCCGCGCGGTCGTGGTCGAGCAGCGCGAACACCGGAGTGCCGTCCCTGCCGCCGCCGCGGAGGGTGCCGGCGGCGAGCACGACGTCGCCGACGGAGGCGCCGGTCGAGAACCGCTTGGTGCCCTCCAGGCGGTAGCCGCCCTCCTCGCGCGCCGCGAGCACGAGGTCCGGGTCGACCGGGTTCACCGCGTCCCCCCACACCCAGCGCCCGGCGACGGTGCGCCGGTACAGCTCCGGCTGCCGGGACGGGTCGACCGCGAAGCCGATGTTGCCCGAGTTGATGTAGTGGTAGGCGAGCACCTGGGCGACCGACGCGTCGGCGCGCGCGAGCACGCGGACGACGCGGAACGCGGTCTCCCAGTGCGCGCCTCCGCCGCCGAACGCGGCGGGGTCGAGCAGGTTCACGAGGCCGGCGTCGCGGAGCAGCTGCAGCTCCGCGTGCGGGTCCTGGTTGGCGCGGTCACGCTCCAGCGCGTCCTCCGCGAGGGTCTCCGCGACCTGCGCGGCCACCGCCTCCCAGCGTTCGAGCTCGGCGGCGTCGGCGTGGCCGGTCCAGTAGCTGCGGGTCATGCTGCTCCTTCCGTCTCGCGCTCGCGGGCGTCCGCGGCGCTGGGTGCGTCGGTGAATGCGCCGCGGTAGGCGTGCGCGGGGTGCCAGGAGGGGACGGTCGCGTCCCCGGTGCCGTTCAGCCGCCCGCGGAGGGTGCTTCCCGGCTGCTCGTCGAGCCGGCCGCGGGCGCGCAGCTCGGGGACGACGAGCTCCACGAACTCCTCGAAGCTGCCCGGCGTCACGACGTAGGCGAGGTTGAAGCCGTCGACGCCTCCCACCTCGACCCAGCGCTCCAGCTCATCGGCGACCGTCGCGGGGCTGCCGACGATGACGGGGCCGATGCCACCGATGCCGACGTACTCGGCGATGTCTCGGGCCGTCCAGGTGCGGGTCGGGTCCGCCGTCGTGAAGATCGCGAGCGCCGAGCGCGCCGCGTCGGTGTCGATGTACTTCAGCGGCTCGTCGATCGGGTAGTCGGCGAGGTCGAGGCCGGACCAGCCGCCGTAGAGCGCGAGCGCGCCCTCGGTGGACACGTAGCCGCGGTACTCGGCGAGCTTCGCCTGCGCCTCCTCCTCGGTGGGTGCGACGATCACGGTGGCGAGGGTGAGGATCTTCACCGTCACGCGCGGGCGGCCGTTGCGCTCGGCCCGCTCCCGGATGTCGTCCGTCGCCTTCCGCGTCAGCTCGGGCGTGAGGCCGTTGATGAAGACCGCCTCGCCGTGCCGAGCCGCGAACTCGCGGCCGCGCGACGACGCCCCGGCCTGGAAGACGACGGGGGTGCGCTGGGGGCTCGGTTCGGCGAGGTGGATGCCGGGGACGCGGTAGAAGGCGCCGTCGTGCCCGATCGGGTGCACCTTGGCCGGGTCGGTGAAGACGCCGGTCTCGCGGTCCCGGAGCACGGCGCCGTCCTCCCACGAGCCCTCCCAGAGCTTGTAGACGACGTCGAGGAACTCCTCGGCGATCCCGTAGCGGTCGTCGTGCCCGATCTGGGTGTCGAGGCCGAGGTTGCGCGCGGCGGAGTCGAGGTAGGAGGTCACGACGTTCCAGCCGATCCTGCCCTTGGTCAGGTGGTCGAGCGTGGAGAACCGGCGCGCCAGCAGGTACGGCTGCTCGTACGTGGTCGCCACGGTCACCCCGAAGCCCAGCCGCTCGGTCACCGCGGCCATCGCGCTGATCTGCCCGACCGGGTCGCCGAGCGGGATCTGCGCGGCATCCAGCAGCGCGGGGGCGGCGGAGTCGCGGTACACGTCGTAGACCCCGAGCACATCCGCGAGGAACAGGGCGTCGAAGCCGCCGCGCTCGAGCGTGCGCGCCAGGTCGGTCCAGTAGTCGAGGTCGGTGTAGCGGTGCGCCTGGTTGTCCGGGTGCCGCCACAGGCCGGGCGCCTGGTGGGTGACGCAGCTCATGTCGAACGCGTTGAGGATGATTCGTGCAGCCATAGGTGCCGGACTCTAGCGGGCACGACCGCCGCCGGCCCAGCGAGTGTGACGCCCCGTTGCGGCGACGACGCACAGCGTCACATTCGGTTGCCTGCTCCGCCTCCGCCCCCCTACCGTGCAGACCCTTGCATCCATCCCGCACCCGATCACCAGGAGCCCCCATGACATCCCGACGACCGCTCGCGGCCGCCGTCGCCGCCCTCGCCGCCACCGCGCTCGCCCTCACCGGGTGCGCGAGCGGATCCGGCGCGTCCACCGCCTCCGGCGACAAGAAGTTCGCAGGGCAGACCCTCACCGTCGAGATGATCTCGTCGCACGAGGGCGCCGCCAAGTGGCTCGCCGCCGAGTTCAAGAAGGAGACCGGCGCGACGATCAAGCCGGTGATCGTGCCCTACGACGAGATCGGCTCGAAGATCGCCCTCGACCAGCAGTCCGGCGCGAACACCATCGACGCCGCGGCGCCCTGGTACGTCTCGCTCGGCGACCTCGCCGCCGACGGCGCCATCCAGGACCTGTCGAGCTGGATCGCGGACGACGCCTCGCTGAACACCTCCGACTTCATCCCGTCGATCTACGACGCGTACAGCAAGGTCGGCGACAAGCGCTACGGCCTGCCCTTCGACGGCGACACGCACGTGCTGTTCTACAACAAGGAGATCCTGGCGAGGAACGGCATCGCGAACCCGCCGAAGACCTGGGACGAGTACCTGAAGGACGTGAAGACGATCACGGCCAACGAGTCCTCGAAGGGCGTCTACGGGGCCGCGGTCTTCGGCCAGAAGTCGCCGCTCATCCTCGGCGCGAGCTACGCCAACCGACTCGCCGGCTTCGGCGGCGAGTTCCTCGACGCCGACGGCAAGCCAGCGCTCGACTCGGAGGCCGCCGTCCAGGCCGCGCAGGCGCTCGTGGACGTCGACAAGTACGCACTGCCGACGCCGGCCGAGACCGACTTCGGCGCGGGGAACAGCGCCTGGTTCGCCGGCAAGGTCGGCTTCATCGAGAACTGGACGGATCTCGGCGTGCGCTCCGAGGACGCCACGAGCGACTCGAAGGTCGCCGGCAAGTGGGGCGTCGTCACGCTGCCGGTCGGCGGCTCCAACACCACCTCGCGCGCCTCCCTGGTCGCCGGGTTCACCTGGGTGATCACCGCGAACACGAAGAAGACCGACCTCGCGAAGGCGTTCATCGCGTTCGCGACCTCGTCGAAGGTCAACTCCCAGCTGCTGGTCGCGTCCCCGCCGACCGGCATCGACCCGAACCGCAAGAGCTCGCTGGAGGACGCCACCTACGGCAAGGAGTTCCCGGAGATCCAGGCGGTGAACCGCGCCACCCTCACCGGGACGCTCGCCTGGCCGACCGGCCCGCACGCGACGGAGCTGGCCCAGGTGCTCACCGACGGCCTGGCGAAGCTGCTCGCCGGCCAGGGCGGCTCGGCGAAGCAGACGATGGACGCCATCCAGGCCAAGTGGGAGAGCATCCTGAAGTGACCGAGGCCACCATCGCCACCGGCGCCGTCCCCCGGTCCGCCACGCGCAGCAGCGCGCGCGGCCGGGCGGGCGGCGCCTGGCCGCGCCGCGCGATGGTCGCCCCGACCGTGCTCGCCACCGTCGTCCTCGGCGCGTACCCGCTCGTCTTCATCCTGCTGACCGCGTTCTCGCAGTCCTCGCTCGGCCGGCCGCTGCAGGCCTGGGTCGGCACGGCCAACTTCGCCGAGGTGCTCTCCGACGGGGATGTGACCGCCTCGCTGGTGCGGAACGTCGGCTACGCCATCGTCGTGTCGGCCCTCTCGGTGGTCCTCGGCGTCGTGACCGCGCTCGCGCTGCGGGCCGCGACGACGCTCGGCTCGATCGTGCGCACCCTCCTGCTGCTGCCGCTGATCACGCCGCCGGTGATCGTCGGCGTGGTGTGGAAGCTGATCTTCAACCCGTCCGGCGGTCTGCTCGGGACGGTCCTCTCGGCCCTCGGCCGCCAGGGCGAACCGGTCGCCGTGCTGTCCTCCCCCGCCTCCGCGCTGGTGGGGATCGGCGTCGCCGACGTCTGGGAGTGGACGCCGCTGATCGCCCTGCTCGTCTTCGCCGCCCTGCTCGGCCAGGACCGGTCGGTCGCCGAGGCGGCCGCGCTCGACGGTGCGCACGGTCTCCGCTTCTTCCGCAGCATCACGCTGCCGGCCATCGCGGGGACCGTCGCCGCCGCGTTCCTGGTGCGCCTCGTGCTGGCGTTCAAGGTGTTCGACCTGGTGTTCGTGCTCACCTCGGGCGGCCCCGGCACCTCGACCAGCGTCCCCGCGTACCTCATCTACCAGGCCGCGCTGCAGCAGTTCGACCTGGGACGCGCCTCCACGATCACGCTGCTGCTCGCGATTGTCGTCACCGTCGTGACGCTGCCCGTCATCCTCGTCGCCAGGAGGCTCCACCGTGACTGACCGCCTGCTCGCCGGAACCCGCACCCGCCGACCGGCCGCCGCCGTCGTCGTGCTGGTGCTCGTGCTCATCGGCACTCTCATCCCGATCGCCTACCTGGTGTCCGTGTCGTTCATGTCCCGCGCGGACGTCGGGGCCGGGCTGGTGCTGCCCGCGCATCCCGAGCCCGCCAACTGGGCGAACGCCCTCTCGGGCGGGCTGCTGCAGGGGATCGGGAACTCGCTCGTGGCCGCGCTCGGCGGCGCCGTGCTGACCCTGGCCATCGCGCTGCCCGCGTCCTGGGCGATCACGCGCTACCGCGCGGGCGGCCGGACGCTCGCGGCGACCGTGCTGAGCCCGTGGCTGCTGCCGCCGATCGTCGCGGTCATCCCGCTGTTCACGCTGCTGCGCACGCTGTCGCTGAACAACACGTTGCTCGGGCTGACGCTCGTCTACGGGCTCGCCAACGTCGCGGTCGCGGTCTGGCTGCTCGAGGGCTTCACGCGCCGGGTGCCGGTGGAGCTGGACGAGGCCGCGCAGCTGGACGGCGCCGGCGCCCTCCGCGTGCTGGTGAGCGTCGTGACCCCGCTGCTCACCCCGGCGCTGGTCGCGGTCGGCATCATCGTCGCCGTGCTGAACTACAACGAGTTCCTGCTCGCGGCGTTCCTGACCCAGTCGCCGGACGCCCAGACCCTGCCGGTCGTGCTGACGCTCATGCTGGGCGAGCGGATCACCGACTACGGGAAGCTTGCGGCGGCGTCCGTGATCGGCCTCCTCCCGGTGTTCGCCGCCGCCGCGTTCCTGCAGCGGCGGCTGGTCTCGGGGCTGACCGCCGGCAGCGCGCGCTGAGCCCCGCCGTCACCGGCGGGCCAGCTCCGTCTCCTCCGCGACGCGCGTCAGCTTGTGCGGGTTGCGGACGAAGTAGAGGCCGGTGATGCGGCCGTCCTGCACGTTCGCGGTCAGCACGCCGTCCAGCTCGCCGCCGACCGTGAACACGAGCGCCGGGTTGCCGTTGACCTCGGAGGCCACGGCGCCGATGTCTCCCCCGCTCTTGCCGATGCCGCCGATGATGAACCGCGACACCTTGTCCGCGCCCAGGATCGGCCGCAGGGCCGCCTGCTTGACGCCGCCGCCGTCGCTGATGAGCACGACGTCCGGGGCGAGCACGTCCAGGATCGCCTGCACGTCGCCGCTCGCCACCGCGACCTTGAAGGTCTCGAGCGCGGCCCGCACCTCCGCGGGAGGGACAGTGACCCGCGGGCGGCGGGCCTCGACGGGCGCGCGGGCGCGGTGCGCGATCTGGCGCACCGCGGCCGGGGTCTTGTCCACCGCGCCGGCGATCTCGTCGAAGCCGAAGCCGAACACCTCGCGCAGCACGAACACGGCGCGCTCGGTGGGGCCGAGCGTCTCCAGCACGACCATGAGCGCGATGGACACGCTGTCCGCCAGTTCCACGTCGTCGGCGACGTCGGGCGCGGTCAGCAGGGGCTCCGGCAGCCACGGGCCGATGTACGACTCGCGGCGGCGCTTCACGTCCCGCAGCCGGTTGAGCGCCAGCCTGGTCGCGATCCGGACCAGGTAGGCGCGCTCGTCGCGCACCTGGCTGCGGTCGACGCGCACCCAGCGCAGCCAGGTCTCCTGCAGCACGTCCTCCGCGTCCGCGGCCTGGCCGAGCATCTCGTACGCGACCGTGAAGAGCAGGTTGCGGTGCGCGACGAACACCTCCGTCGCCGCGTCCGTCCCGGCCTCGCTCATCCCCGAACCCCCTGTTCCGCTGACGCGAGCATACGACGCCGCTCCGGGTCGGCGAACGAGGCGGGCAGCCGCAGCCGCCCGGGATGCTTCGCCTCGATCTGCAGCTGCTTGACCGTCCCCCAGCACACGAACGCCTTGAGCGCGGCGCCGGCGCGTCCCGCGACGTGGAAGCGGATGGCCGTGTCGTCCTTGTGCGCGAACTGGAAGATGCCGTGCCGCCTGCCGAGGCTGATGCACTGGCCGAAGAACCCCATCACGAACGGGCCGGGGCGCTCGCCGGCGATGCGGTGCAGGACGGTGTCGGCGGCGTGCCCGCCGAGCGGCTCGGCCGCCTGGCAGCTCATCCGCAGCGGGAGGCCGGACGGGGCGGCGCAGTCGCCCGCCGCGACGATCCGCTCGTCGTCGACGCTGGTGAGCGTCTCGTCGGTGAGCAGCCGGCCCACCGCGTCGACGCTCAGGCCGCTGCGCCGCGCGAGGTCGGGGACGCCGAACCCGGTCGTCCAGATCGTCACGTCGCTCGGGACCGACCGCCCGTCCGCCAGCCCGACGGCATCCCGTCGTACGGCGACGACGCGCGACGCGGGACCGTCGACGACCGTCACGCCCAGCCGCGCGAGCCGCTTCGCCACGACGCGGCGCCCGCTCGGGTGCAGGTACGGCCCGAGCTGGCCGCCGCAGAACAGCGTGACCGCGACCCCGCTCTCCCCGAGCTCCGCGGCGGTCTCGATGCCGGCCGGCCCTGACCCGACGACGGTGACGGCCGCCCCGGGGCCGGCGGCCGCGAGCGCCGACCGCAGCCGCTCGGCGTCGGCCAGCTCGGCGACCGTGTGCGCGAACTCCGCAGCGCCCGGCACGTCGGTGACCCGACCGTGGCTGCCCGCGGCGTAGACGAGGTGGTCGTACGGCAGCACGGCGCCGGAGGCGAGCTCCACCCGCCGCCCCGCCGCGTCGATCCGCTCCGCGGTGTCGACGACGAGCCGCACCCGCTCGCCCAGCACGTCCCCGAACGCGACGACCGCGTCGTCGGTGCCGGCGACCAGCTGGTGCAGCCGGATGCGCTCGACGAACACGGGCCGCGGGTTCACCACCGTCACGTCGACGTCCGCCGCGCCCGCGATCCTGTTCGCCGCCGTCACGCCGGCGTATCCCCCGCCGACAACGACGACCCTGGTGTGCTGTGCCATGAGGTCTCCTCCTCGTACGCTTCCGAACACCAGACACCGCGGGCGGAGCGGCTGTGACACGCCCTCGTAGCGTTACAGCGGCGGTGGTAGTGTGATAGATCACAATAGGCCCGCTAGCGGAGGTATTCTGATACATGGCCGAGCTCACCGTCGCGCAACTCGCAGAGCGATTGCAGATCGGCGCGCGCTACGCCCGCAGCCTGGCGGAGACCGGTGCGCTCTCAGCCCGACAGCTGCCCTCCGGCGACTGGCTCGTCGACAGCGACGCGGTCGCACGTTACGCCCTGCGCCGACGGACCGCTGGACGCCGTCTCGATGCGGACACCGCGTGGGCGTTGCTCTACGAGCTCTCCGGAATCGCGGCTTCTGCGCTCCTTCCCCCCGCCACGTACGCCCGGGTGCGGAAGCGCATCCGGACGATGACCGCCGAGGACATCGCTGTCGCCGTCGCGGACCGCACACGCCAGCAGCGCTACCGAGCGGCCAACGGGACGAAGGCTCAGGCGGGCCTGATCGGGACCGGCCGGGTCGCCGCCGACCTGATCGCCGGCGACCTGCTCCCCGACGCCCGACGCGTCGCCGGTTACGTGCCTCCCGGCTGCAGCCTGGAGGAGTACGCGCGCACGCATTTCATGGTCGCCGACCCCTCGGGAACCGACGTGCTCTACGAGAACACGGCGCCCGGTCGCGGGTACACGGAACCGCTGCCGGCCGTCGTCGCCGCCGATCTCGCACTCTCCACGGACACGCGCGAACGCAGCGCAGGACTGGACGCCCTCACCGGGCTGAAGGACGCATGGCTCGCCTCACGTACTCGGTGAATCTCGGCGACGATGAGGTTCTGCCCGTGTGGCAGACCGTCATCGAGCTCGCCGACGTCATCGACACCAGCACCCTCACGATCGTCGGCGGCCTCATGGTGCAACTGCATGCGGCACGCGGTGGTGTGATCGCGGCACGTTCGGATACGTCTCGCGCGCAAGCCGGGCCTGGCGGTCTCCGCCGGACAACAGGCGCTCGACCGCAGGCAGCTGTACCGCCTGACGTTCACGTCCGGCGCGTCGGTCCTCGTCGGCGTCCCCGACGAACTCGGAGCGCTCATCGCGAAGGGCGCCGCCTACCTCGACGATCAGCGCGACCGCGGACGGCATCTCGACGACGCCTCGACCATCCTGGCGTCGATCACGGACGCGTCGGAACTCGACTACAGCCGCTCGACGAGGAGCGACCGCGCCAGACTGCGGGCGATCCGCTCCGAACTCGGTGACGAGTCGGCGGCGCACTGGGTCAACCTCCGCACCGACGACAGGACCCGCGGACTCATGAACCTCAGCCTGGTGACCGCAGCTATGGGGGTCGACGAGCCCTCGCCGCCGCCCGTGCTGTGACACCCCCCTCGTAGACTGGAGGGACGAACTCCGCTAGGGAAGGAACGGAACCGTGGCAGACTCCTCGTTCGACGTCGTCAGTAAGGTCGACAAGATGGAGGCGGACAACGCCGTCAACCAGGCCCGCAAGGAGGTGGACCAGCGCTACGACTTCAAGAACGTCGGGGCGTCGGTCGAGTGGAGCGGCGAGAAGATCCTGCTCAAGGCCAACACCGAGGAGCGCGTCAAGGCCGTCCTCGAGGTGGTCGAGTCGAAGATGATCAAGCGCGGCATCACGCTGAAGTCGCTGGACGCGGGCGACCCGTACCCGTCCGGCAAGGAGTTCCGCATCGAGATCGGCCTCAAGAACGGCATCGAGCAGGACGCGGCCAAGAAGATCAACAAGCTGATCCGCGACGAGGCGCCCAAGTCGGTCAAGTCGCAGATCCAGGGCGACGAGCTGCGGGTCTCCTCGAAGAGCCGCGACGACCTGCAGGCCACGATGGCGCTCCTCAAGGGCGCCGACCTGGACGTCGCGCTCCAGTTCGTCAACTTCCGCTGAGCACCCCGAGGGGCCCCTCGGTGTCGGTTTGGGGCGCCGGCAGCGCCCCCGCCGTGCCCCCCGGCGGGACGGGGGGGGGGGGGGGGCGCCGCGGGGCCCGAGGCGGGGGTGGGGGGGGGGGGCGGGGGGGCCCCCC